>JAYPBG010000221.1:293-3191 GCA_038124075.1 Gammaproteobacteria bacterium | reverse complement strand
ATACTCACTGACCCGTTTTAGGTCATCTAATATCGCGGGGGTTATCACAGCCTCATCAACAAGATGATCTAAATAGGCAACTTCAATATGAACATTCATTGGGTTTGCCTGGGTGAGTGCATGCAGGCCTTTATTCACCTCATCCCAGCTGTTTGGCAATGCGGATCTCACCCTAAGTATTTCAAGCTCAAGTTCTGGCGTCGGCACACCAAACGTAAAGAGTTCTTTATAGATGGCTAGTGACTCCTCTGTGCGCCCTGTCCTACCATAGAGCCGCGCTTTATCGAGCTGATCTTTTTTAATAGAGTGGGCATCAATAAATGAGCGTAGTTTCAAGACGCCTTTTACATCTTCCGTGACGCGCATCACTTGAGTTAAGGTCGCTTCAGCACCATGAATATCACCTTCCAACACCTGTTTTTTCATCATCGTTTTTAGGCCATATTCATGGTTAGGATCAACCAACATCAGCTTTTTTAATGCCTCATTTGAGTGCGCTGTGTTATAACGTGCCTCCCAGTACTTTAATTTATCCACCAATACGGTAACAGACTCTGTATCAACTTGAGTAGCAGCATGGGTTGGCACCATTATGGATGTCACCGACAATATCATCAACAATAAGGCCATCATGCACGATAAGATTTTGTTATGCGCCATACTCAGTCACCACACTGTGTTTCCCACTCTGGATTAAGATAGCCATTCTCATCAAAAGCATAACGCTTCTTATACCAGCCCCACCCAAAGAGGGTAAGCACAGAGTCATAATAGTTCATTGTTGATTCACGAGACATCTCTTTATTAATACGCTTACTTTGCATGTTCAATAACCCTTTTTCACTCAACTGTGACAGAAGAGGTAACAGCGCTGCAGAGAATCCGACCGGACCTACCCCGCTTGTCTCACGTGAATGGGTGTTTACACTCTCTGGTGGAAATCCCTCAGTTCTAACAAGTGATACCATAGGGCGATGATGCTTCAGCAGCTCAGATCGGTAGGGTTCGTCATTGGCTAACAGTCCGCTCCATAGATAAACACGAATCGCGTCGTAACTTCCTACGCCATTTTTGTATTCAAACCCCTCTTTTTCAGAGTACTCTATCCAATCGGGTGATATGCCTTGATCGGCGCTCTTTATAATAAGCTGATAAGAGGCGTGAGCCACTTTATCCCACATCCGTTTCATGTGAGTGTCGGATAAGCGGCGTAAAAGCTGTATTGGCACATAACTGGGGTTCAAACGCCAGCGCTGAAAGCCTATATTAAAACCTTTCATACCCGGTAAAAGTGTCATACCTAAACCTGAAAGGTTCACAACCTCCTTATTTAAGATATTTTTTGCAACGGCGTTGCCCAAATCCGTATACCATGTTACCCCCCATAAACGGCCTGCCTCCAGCAGTGTGTAGGCTATCCAAAGATCTGAGTCTGATGCTGAGTTCGAGTCTATCACTGCCCATTCAGCACTCTCATAACTCTCATAACTCTCATAACTCTCATAACTCTCATAACTCTCATAACTCTCATATCCACTCTCATCACCCCTTTTTTTGTCTCTGTCTAATGCACCCCAGCGCCATGCAGGTAACTGTTTTGACAAGTCGCCTGCCGACAAATTATTTTCGGTCCACCTCAATAACTGAGCAAACATCTTAGGGTCATTCGCAACAAGTGAGAAAAAAAGCGCATAAGACTGTCCTTCAGAGGTGGTTGCATGCTCTTTCGTCGCGTAGTCAATCACTCGACCATCCTCCGAAATGAAGGTCGCTTTAAACACTTCCCACAGGGGCCATCGATAAAGCGACGCTTTCGAACAGTGCACCCCTGTAATCAGGGGTGCACTCGCACTTAACCCACCCGAGAAAAGCGCAAGCACCATCATCAGAACCCATAAAGTCAACCCTTTCACCGGCACCTATGAGTGCGCCCGAGTCCGTTTTTTAAATACAAACATGATCACCTGCCAGATAAACAGCAGTGCAAAGAGAATAAGCAGCAGCGTTAAGAACGCCATCAACAGCGGATACTGAGACAGATGATACCAGATTAAACTCATCGTCGGTAATCGACCCACCGCATACGTCTCACCCACCGTGAAACTCTCAACACTGTTACTACGAAACACCACCAAACTTCCTCGCATGTGCTGTATCAAACCCGAATCGTTAAAGCGCTCACTGATCGATGCCAGGTTTTTATCGCTTGATGCGGTCAGCGCTACAATAGAGCGCCCTGCCGTATAAGGTGATTCGACGCCCACCATCGCACCCAACACCCCTTTGCTCTCAATTTCGACGATCGATTTCGACACATCATCATGTTCCAACTCAAATTCATGGCCAGTGAAACCATTTTTTTCTGCAATGGAGGTTGTCACAAAGGCACGTTTAGAGTGATTGATCAGCAGAGGGAGATCAACCTCATCCTGTGCTTTTATGAGTGATTGAGGCATGGTGCCAATATAGAAAATATCCCGATCTTCGAATTGATCCGGAGACTCAACGGATGCCACGTGGTGATTCAGTGCCGGATAGCCGGTTGATGCACCAATACGCCCGAGCATATTGAGATAGGCGTAGATCGCCTCTTTACGCAGTTCACTGTTTAACACGACAACCGACTCCGATAAATCAGCCATACGGGTAAAAGGGTAACCTGCATGTGAAAACAGACTCAAATTGGGCATAACAGCGTAGTGTTCGTGACCACTGAAATCGATGGTTGAATCGGCATCGATGCTAGCCAATATATTCTGCATCAGATCTCCACGGCACTCCCCCGTATCCAGTCGATTGAACGAATATTTAAACTGGAGTTGATTCTTAAGCCCCAAATTAAACGCCGGTACCATAAGATCATGTTCAGGGCCATAGAGCCATCGCTCAATCAGTGGT
>JAYPBG010000221.1:0-283 GCA_038124075.1 Gammaproteobacteria bacterium | reverse complement strand
ACTCTGAGTCGATTGATATCCCCACCTACGCCACGCTCATCCAGATGAAAAGAACTCAGAAAACTGTCATTAATGGAGACATTTAGACGTGACTCATCCAGTGTAATCGGTGCACTGTAGCGATAGGCAAGATCGATGGTGACGCCGCTGCTTTGCCAAGTAAAAAGATCGGGCGGCATACGCATGCTGACCCGAATAGGCGGTGGCTCATACCCTTTGACCTGAAGTTGTGAGAGGTCATCCACCAGCTCACCAAATTTAACCGGTCGATCTGTACGTATCC
>JAYPBG010000220.1:662-6280 GCA_038124075.1 Gammaproteobacteria bacterium | reverse complement strand
CAATAGAACAAATAACAACCTAATAGGCTGCTATTTCGCGCCAGCGACTAAATAGATATCTTAGTGCTCGATTACCCATAGTGATTGCGCTCAGGTTGTTATTATTTTAGATATTCTAACCCGACACTATACCCTTACTATATCCTTACTATACCCTTACAAACAGTCGGGCCTTTGATTCGGCAATGCTTATTAGGGAATACTTTTTAATCAGCGTAGCTATCATTCACTATAATAGATTATGGTTGCGTTACCGTATAGTAAACACCTCTACCTGTCCTCCTCCTTTTCCTAAAGGACCCTGTTCAATGTCGCCTACTGCTAGAATCTGGCCATCGGCTGATAAGGCGAGGGGGCGAACAAAGGTGCTCTCACTTGAGTTGCCCTGAATGGGCTGCCCTAATAACTGCCACTGTGTGTCACGAAACCGGTACACCATTGAGCCCCCCCAGGCCTCATCCTCGCCTTCATTATAGGGGGCGAGTATCGCGACTGTTGTCCCATCCTCCGAGAGCGCTACAGCACTTCCAAAACGGTCCTCACTGAGCCCGTGGAGCGCTTGTCCGAACGGCACCCACTCAGTGTCACGCCATTGGAACATCTCTACCTGACCCTCATCGACGACATCACCACTGTATGAAGGGGCCCCCACGGCAAGCACTGCACCATTACTTGAAAGATCAAGGGCTGAACCATACTCATCGCTGCGGGGGCTCCCTTGAAGCGGTTGCCCAATGGGCTGCCAATGGTCAGCATCAAGCTCAAAGGCTTGAACCTGACCTACTGTACCGCCCTCATGATGGAAGTGAGCGCTGGCCACCAGCCTTGTACCACTGCCCGATAAAGAGAATGAAAAGCCAAAAAATTGCCCGTTCTCCTCCCCCATCAAGGTCTGTCCCAATGGTACCCACTGTTGTTGGTCATCCATGTGATAGACAGACAGTGACCCGGCCTCTAAGATCCCTGCCCGATTGTAGAAAGGTGCATTAATCGCCATAATGGACCCATCATCCGATAGGGCCACTGAACGCCCAAAGTAGTCGTCATGACTATGCCCATAGAGCACCTGCCCCAACGGCGCCCAAGATGCCTCTTCACGTACAAACGTCTTCACATAATCATAACCACCGTCCTGGTGAGAACCAACAGCCAGTACATTCCCCTCTTTTGAGAGCGATAGTGAATAGGCAAACCTCATCGATTGGGGCTCTCCCACCACGGTAGACCCAAGAGCCTCCCAGCCATCATCTACAAATTGATAGACATTGACGGCGCCCTGTTGCCCCTCAATACCTTTATAGCCAGGCGAGCCAATTGCAAGAATATCCCCCTTACCCGATAAGGCGAATGCATACCCAAGTCGCTCTTGTTCGTCCCCATAAAAAGTATCGCCATAAGGCACCCATTGGCCCTGCGTTGACAACGCACGACCGCCATCATCAAGGCGCGCTAAGCAGACGCTGTTGTGCACCGAAGGGTGCCGCATAGGGGTTGAGGTGACCGAGGCTTGGGGCTCTGAGCAACGCGCTGTTGCGGCGGCTAACGTGTGAGCCCCTAAAATTGTTGCAGTGATCGGGTAAATTTTCAAACGGCTATCACTCTTGTGAAAACATGATCGTTAAATATGATCGTTCTTATATCACCCATAGCACCTCATTGTCACGATGTTCAACGCTATTACTCGCTTCTATCGACTTAACTTTATCTGGATTGTTTAGCGCAAAAAGCCTAATATCTCGACTCAATTCACGATCATCTATGCTGTCTGATTGTTCCATTTTTTTAGTTATTTTCTCAGCAAGGTTTTGATCGACGATAACATCACAACAGTCACCGTCTTTATTCAAAATCCTTACCTCGAACTCCGACTCCGACTCCGAAATAAGTTTAATGTAAACAGTATTTTTGTCGGCTCTCACTGGTAACTCATCATTATCATTTATGATCGATAGCGAGTGCCCCATATGCTGATCTCGATGCACAGCCTTCTCTCCACCTTTACCTGAAACACCTATGATCCTGCTCATAAACTGCAACCCAATTGCAGCACCCACAGCAGAGACAGCAATCAACTCAATCAAACGCTTAATCGGATCAACCAGCTCATCTTTTAAATCTTCAACACTGTCGGCAACATTACGCACATCTTCAGCCATCGTTTTAGCGATATTGCTGCCAATGACAATGGCGATCCAATCTTTAGTACCCTCACTGCCAAAAACAGCATCAATATAATCGGTCACCCTCTCTGAGCCAGGCATGAGCTTACCAATCTCGTTCTGAATCAAATCAATGATATCTGAAGCGTTACGTTTGACAAATTCATTAAGCACTTGTTGGGTAAGAGCACCAAAATTTGTTCCCAGTGAATAGGCACCATTTGCATCCCAATTAGATTCAAACATATCATTCTCTTCTAAAAAGGTAACAAACCGATCCCTTATATCACTTAAGTCCATCTCATTAAGCGCGTTTTTGGTTGCATTATATATGCCCCCAATTGCGTCTGTGGACTCTTGTGCAAAATCGCCCAACTCCTCCAAAACATCTGCACCAATCCTCATGAACTCAACCGAGTCATCTAGGTTTTGAGCTATATTATCCTCAATATCCAGAACGGTCTTGGCAAATACAGCAGCGGGCATCGCAGCCACCCCCAGAGCCATAGTATCAAGCACACGAGAACGCTCAACCACTGGCGTGAGCTCTATTGCACTGAAAAGATTGGAGCCTAGCTGCTGAGACGCAACACGTGCTAACTGAGACGTGATCGCACCTGCAGAGTGGGCATTACTTGCCGCTGCACCACTGATGCTTTGAGCCATGTTTCCAAACATACCAATCAGGGAAAACATCAGCGGTCCACTGACCAGGCTATTTATAGTGGTTTCAATATTTTTGATCGCTTGACCTGACAAGCTCTCCCCATAAGGGTTGGCCACGATTGTTTGCGTATGGTCAATAACGGCTTTAACACTGCTCTCTGTACTTCTAATAAAGTCGTTCAGAAGCGCTTGGTTTTCTATAACAAAACTTAAAACGCCCTCAGAAATCCCTTTAGCCGCCTCAAAGAACTGTTCTATTGTCTTTTCTGAGATGCGGCTGTTACCGGCCCCATCGATAACATATTTGACGATGGCTGAAATCATCTCTTCAACAAAGCTTCCATCCTCACTTCCGGAATACCCGGAAACAAACGGCGTAAAGTCTTCAATGAATGTACTAAATGTATCAGCAAAAAATCTCAATACGGTTCCTTCATCAAACTCTAAGGGGACCAAAACATCGACATTATCAAGTCTATCCGAAATCCTCAGCTCATCTAAAACAGCCTCTTGAACATGCTCAAAAAAATCATAAACACCATGCTTTTGCGCAAGCATCTGAGGGGTTGCCGTATCTGACTCAGCATCTTTAATGACATTCAAAGCGACGTCCAAAAAGAGGTAGACCGGTGCCGCCACGCCCTTAGAGAGCTGAAGAAGCGGGTTGCTTTCATGAGTCAGGACCTTGCCTATGTTGACAAGCCGTGTACCCAATGTCTCGACATTGGTTTGAACATCACTGACTTTTTCGAGCAACCCCCATATACGCAAAGAGGCCAGAATCGGCGTAGCGGTTGAACTCAAACTCTCAACCCCTTTCACAAAACCAACCCGTGGTATTGTGCGCTCTAAGTAAGCACCTGCCTGATAGGAGTCAAAATTCATACTCGCTATCGGGGCAGAGAGACTTTGAACCGCACCTTCCACGGCGTAACCTAAGCCGACAAAGTCGGCTGTGGCTAGAATCGCGCTGCCACTGCCGACAATTATGGATGTTCGGCGATCTGAAGCGTCACGCTCTGCTACAGGGTTCAGAACAGGTGAACCGACACCCGTCGAATTACCCTCGTCTGATGAGGTGAGCGGTGGTGAGTCCTTCGATGGGGACTCAAGCGTATAGAGCCGCCCATCAGCACCGTGAAGAACAACCTCCTTTTCACCATCCACATCAATCAGCCCAATGTGATTGAGGTCATTTTCATTAAAGTGATTCAGAGTATGTGTATCAACCAATACCATATTAGCGGGGTCACTGATATCGATGTGAGACACTTTATCAAAGTCCTTCAACACAACGAGTGTGTTCTCATCTAAAAGCTTAGCACTGCGTACAGCCGCACCATCCTGTATGCGCATCTTCCCTAACCTCTGGAGTTCATCACCGTCATTAAATTGGGTCGAATCTTCAGGAAGCTCAAAAATATCAATCGACGACTGAGACAGGACAATTGCTTTATTATCTTGTATTAAGAGGTCAACATATTGATTATCATGCCCTGAAATGCTAATTGAGGCACTTTTAGAATCAGAGCCCTCAATAGATAAATAAAATGCTTCTAATAATCCGCCCTCATCTACACTCAAAATGATGTCATCTTTATAGAGCTGAGCCAAGCGGATTGCGGGTGTATCACTTGAGCGGATCGCAACAGCGCGCTCCTCTGGCGTATTCGTGCCGTCCGGCTTTATCGCTATAGCACCTTGCACATTAGGGTTTTCAGTCGTCACAATCACCAAGACAACATCGTTACGCACATCCACCTGAGTGATGTTTGAGATTTCCAAATCTGGGCTTGATAAATAGCTATGCAGGTTGACTGTTTCAAGTAAAGGGTTCGTCGACTCATCCGAGATATCAATCACGGTGATATTTTTCTCATGGGTCACCACCGCCAGTCGATCACCTTCTACTGCGTAATCAGCTACAGGTGCATCAGAGGCATAAAGCGCTTTATAAGCCAGGCTGCTTCCATCTTCAGCATAAACAACCTCCACAATGGCGTTATCCTCAACACCAAATACTCGGCCTTCATTATTAAATATATTCGTACTGTTTAGCGTTAACTGCTCAGTCAGACCCGCAGAATAACTGGGGATCTGAGCGCCTCTTAAGGCTCGACTTAACGCTCGAACATGATTATGGGGTTCGGAAATAAGATAAAAATGACTAAGAACTTGAGCGCGCGGCAGATGGGCACCGCGCTGAATGGCCATAATGCCCAATGCAATTTTGGATAAGGATAAAATGTTGCGCTTACCCCACCCTTTTGATCCGTGCTTTAACTTATGCACAGGGCTATTCAATGGAGACCGGTTTACAGGCAGGTTGGAAGATATTTTCACTACATTGTTCCTCAAATTAAATTCTTAATCACTAAGAGCGATGGGTTACTATTATTTTATATATCTGTTTTCTATATATTTGTTTTCTATATATTCATTGCAATAGCCACAGCTCATTGCTAAACACGGCACCATTCTAGCCTTGTCAATCTTGTCAATCTTGTCAATCTTGTCAATCAAGACAGATTTTCAATCGCCACACAATAACAATCTTTATACAATAAAGAGATGTGCAATCAGAGTCACCGACTAAAGATCGTCACCGGGCTCAATATCATGGTCATCCCCTTCACCACTATCACTACCACCATTAAAGTCGATCGTACAAGGCTCGCCTTGTAATAGCTTATCAATGGTGCAGTCACCACACCCAGATAAAAAGAGAGCCGATAGCGTGATTAAAAGCGTTGACAAGATGGACCCAACGATTCGCAGACAAGATGAACAACA
>JAYPBG010000220.1:0-627 GCA_038124075.1 Gammaproteobacteria bacterium | reverse complement strand
TTCAAGGCTCTTTACGAACCAAGGCCAAATAAGGGGACTTTTCGAATATACATTGCTCACTGAATACATGTCAACCATAAAAATCTACCTCAGCCTCTTAAACATTAGCCGCCTCAATCCTTTGTTTTTGTGTAAAACGACTGTATATGATCGATATGAGCGCCTTAGGCGTGAGTACGCAACAAGCAGCACTTGACATTAACATGCATACGTATTAGTTTAAAAGACGACTTATTGATGATAAATATTGATGATAAATAAAGAGAGAGCTGTCACAAAAAACATTATAATCAAGCAATCAAGCCAAGCAAAAAACATCAAAGAAAAAAAACATAGATAACACAGTATTACACCCATCAACAACATAAAAGATTTATTTTATTATGAACATAAACAGGTTAACAACAACACCCTCCCAATCACCAACACACAACACGCCTGATGCTGTTCGAACCCCTGCGACAGATAACCAGAGCGCTGCATCGCTCAGCAATCTACAACCCAAAAAAGCGAAAGCAAATGTCAGCCTCTCAAAAAAAAATCTAAACCAATTTCATGCGTTCTCATTACCGCCTAACGCTACTCAAGCTAACAACAGAAAAAACTCTAAACAAGACACAAAACAGC
>JAYPBG010000219.1:4863-6319 GCA_038124075.1 Gammaproteobacteria bacterium | reverse complement strand
AGTATAAATATCAAGAGCCTGGGGCAGTTGATTAAATATTGCTAGGGGGCCCTGGCCAGTTCGTACAGTAAGGCCAGTCTTGTGATCGGCCCTGTTGATTTCCTGCCTGATAATCTGGTGGCAGGTGCAGAGGGTGAAGAGGGTCATATTGAGAAAAGCGTGGTGTTAGAGTCATTTCCAGAGCAAAATGATGGTGACATACCCGCGGTGGCCCTCTTCGACCCTGAGGATAAGAAGCGGATGACTGAGATATTGACAACCGCGGGTATTCGTTATGTCAATATTAGAGGCGATATTACCGTAACAGAGTCGGGTGAAGATGTGGTCATCGATAGCGGTGCATTGGATTCAACTATAGACTTTGATTCGTATAACCTCCTTGTGATCGGGCACGATGCAACAGCGTATGTGGAGTTTGATCAGCTCATTGCGGCTGTCGATGAGATTGATACTTTTGTGGATGACGGTGGTTCTATCTTTATCGGTCAGCTGAATGATAAGAGTGTTGTAGATACACCGATGCCTTTCTTGAATGGTGACCGGACATTTATATTGCATACTGAGAAAGATCCAGCGAACGACTTTACTGATGGGGAAGTGGTGGCAGGAAGTGCAGGTCATCCATTGCTGACTGGAGGCGTGATCTTTGAAGGTTGGGAGTTTATCGAGTCAGGGCAGCAACAGGTGAAAACCAATGTGACCTTTGATGCGGCGGTGGGCAGCAGCTTCGTAGGAGATAACTGGGAAATTATCGCCACAGCGCCCCTAACACCTGTTGAGTCGGGTGGCGAGACGGTTGAACGTGGTGAAGACGTCATCATTGCAGAATACACAGATCCGTCAAGCGGAGCCAAAATTGTGGTGAATCAGGCTGCATATTATCAGGCCACCTTTGGTGATCGTACCGATGATAACGGTATTCAGCTCTCTGAAAATGTTGTTGACTATATTAAGACACTCAATACACCTTAGTGCGTTACGCGTGTACGGTGAGTCTGTTATGAGCGTGTAATTCGGGTTGAATATTATGTTGTTCAGAAGTACGGTTATTAGATTTTATAGTCTACCCTAGTTTATGATGTTAAAAAATAAACGTAACCAGAAAACGTAACCAGAAAAGAGGAGCTGCAGTGAAATCTATTTTGCTTGTTAAAAATAGAGTAGATAAATTCGTTTATCTAAAACTCAGAGCCCTTGCGCTGTTGGTTTTAGCTTCTTTAGTGTCTTTAACGGCAGAAGCTAAAACCACGCTCTATATATTCAACCCCAGTTACACCAAAGCACATGTGCTGCAGAAGCAGATTGAGTCTGTCTGCCCTGATCTGGAGGTGACGGTCTATGCGAAAGCAAAAGATCTGAGACTGCAGATGAAGAAAAATGCCTCAGACAGTGTGATCTCTTTAATGACTGTGCTTGATCAATATAAGGACTATAAACCTTTTATGAAAGGAAAAGG
>JAYPBG010000219.1:0-4853 GCA_038124075.1 Gammaproteobacteria bacterium | reverse complement strand
CCATTAAGATGGAAAATCTTGATGGTAAAAAGGTGGGTGTGGTCGACCTGTTAGGTCGTAAACCCATGAAAAAATTTGTGACGGACCTTCTGGGTAATGTCTCTATTAAACGTGTTGCTAAAGTTGAGGATTTACTGCCCTTGCTCACGTTTAAATCGGCTGATCTCCTGTTTATGTCAGAGTCTGATCTAAAAGATCTTAAGAAGATTACGCAGTTAGATCTACATGTCCAGCCAACCTCGGTTCAGATGGCACTTTCTGTGGCGGCGTATATGAAGCCAGAGGATAAGGAAACGGTGTCAGCGTGTATCAAAAAATTTGATGAGAACTTAAATGACTATTTTGATGTTGTAGAGTGGAGGCTGAGCGAATGATACAGTTAAACATGCCTTCTATTAAAAGAGATACTGTTAACCATCAAACCGTAATCACTGCCCGAGTGTTAGCCTTGATGCTGATCGGGGTGTCGGTATTGTTCAGTCATTTTGCGGTCGCAGATGATGGTGTGTTGGTGATCCGTCCGGCCAATGAACACTTTGAACAGGTTCTCCATGGTATGGAGAGCGAGCTTGAAGGAGAGGTTGGGGTTTATGATGTTATTGTCGATAAAAAAACTGAAGTGGCGTCGCTGTATAAAGAGGTTCAAGAGCGCCAGCCCAGTGCTATGGTGCTGATGGGGAACCACTCACTGTCGCTCTATACCAAGCTTCAAGAGAAGTACCGTGCTGAAAATATCCCTCCTGCCGTCGCGGTTGCGGCTGTATTTGCGGATTGGGTGATGGCGAGTAAACCTGGGAAAGATAGAGTCACGGGTATTCTTTATGAGATCCCGGCTGTTACGGGCCTGGTGACACTGAGAAGTATTTCACAAAAAGAGATAAAGCGTGTGGGCATGCTCTACCGTAAAGGGATGGAAGGCATGGTAGAGAACAATACTCGATTCTGTAAACTTGAAGGTATTGAGTTGATTCCGATGGAAGTGAAAGAGGCAGATATTAAAAAGCCAAAACGGTTTAAAAAGCTTCTGAAAAAGCTCTCTAAGAACTCTTTGGATGCCCTCTGGATCACGAATGACAGTGTGCTCTTGAGACCAGAGCTGGTGGTGAAGGCCTGGGTTCCATTTCTCTCTAAATTTGATAAGTCAGTACTGGTCGGTGTTGAGACTCTGATTGGCAGCAATCTAAATATTGGTAATCTTGGCGTGTTTCCAGACCACAACGATTTGGGCACGCAGACGGCATCCATTTTGTTCGAGCTGCTTGATCAGGAGTGGGACTTCTCAGAGCGCTCGAATCAATATGACCAACCGATCTCTGTTAAAAAACATCTAAACCTCAAGATCAGCAAGCAGCGAAAAATTGGCTTGCATGAGTCGAGATTCTCGCAGCTGGATGAGGTGCTTGAGCAGTAAGAGGTGTGCTCAGGTGTGCTTAACGAGAGTAGCTCTTCCAGCCTTTTAAATATGAGTCAAGCAGTGTGGGTCGATCAAGTCGATTGACCCGTGGGCTTGTTGGCTGTATATCCTTTCCAAAAATAAACAGCGCTGGCAAAATCTCTTTGTTTAAGAAGCGTGTCTCTATCTCCATCGTGCGGTTTTCAAGTGACAGCGGTAAGTGTGAAGCGATCACAAATCCCCAGTTACCGAATGTTGGAATGTCCGTATGAAAAGGGGCTACGTGTCTAAACGGTGCGCTTTTGATGGTCTCAACAATGCTCCAGAAGGCCTCTGTTGCAAAATAGGGGCTGGTGGCTTGAGTGATAAATAATCCATCTTTGGCAAGGTTCTTCTCAATGAGCCGGTAAAACTGCTGAGTATAGAGCCTCTCAAGTGCATTGTTATTGGGATCAGGAAGATCGCTGATGATAAAGTCAAAGGGGGCGACGTTCTCTTTTAGGTAGGTGAAGGCATCCCCTTGAACGGTGTTCACTTTTGATGAGGTTAGGCTCGATTGGTTGAGCGTTTTTAAATAGGGGTTCGAGCGTGCAAGCTCAATAATGGCAGGATCCAAATCCACCAATACGATCTCTTTAATCGTGTCATGTTTCAGAAGTTCTCGGACGGCCAGTCCATCGCCAGCACCTAAAAGCAACACCCTCTCCACCGGCTTTGGATAGAGGGCAAGAGGGACGTGAACTAACGACTCGTGGTAGCGATGCTCATCAATGGATGAAAACTGTAAATTCCCATCAATAAATAGCCGAATATCCTCTTTATGTTTGGTCATCACTATTTTCTGATAAGGGGTCTGTTGACTGTGAATGACTCGATCGCTATAGAGTTGGCGATCCCACTCTGTGAGGGCCAGGCCGGAAAAGAGCATCATCGCCAAAAGTAGGGTGGTGAACAGTAGGGTGACTTTTTTTAGGCGTCGGGCTACTGATGGCAGCTGATCTGAGAAAACCAGGAGTACGGCAAAGCCGATGGACATATTGACCAGTCCAAAGAGGAGCGATGTTTGGTAAACGCCTAATACAGGAAGCAACAAAAAGGGAAAGGCGGTGGTTGCGATCAGTGCGCCTAAGTAGTCAAACGAGAGAATATTCGCGATGTTGAATTTGAGTGGGTTGTAGCGCTCCATCAGACGGGTGAGAAAAGGGATCTCCAGGCCGATAAGAAAACCAATGGCAACCGTGAGGGTTATGTAGAGGTAGATAAAGCTGTTTGAGAAAGCATAGGCGAAGTAGAGTAGGGGAATGCTGATGCCACCCAAAAAACCGAGCAGTAGCTCCGCGATGATAAAGCGCTTGAGCAGTGAGCCTTCGATGTATTGTGATAGAAAGGAGCCGACCCCCATCGCCGCCATATAGATGCCGATGGTTAAGGAGAAATATTTTACACTGTCGCCTAAGAAGTAGGAGGCCGTTGTGGCAATCAGCAGTTCATAGATGATGGAGCAGAGGCCTGCAATAAACGCCGCATAGATCAGTGTGTAAGACTGCTTCTGATCAGAGGGGGTTGCCTCACTTGCCACTGCCAGGACCACCGCCGCGGGTAGAGCTTGCGTTCAGCCGGTTTGATCGGAAGCTGCGGTCATAATAACTGCGTGTCCCGCCCCAGTACCAGAATGATGGGCCGCTGTTATAGCCGTGGTAGCCCATATAGCCGTATCCGTTTGTGGCCATAGAGAAAAGCGAAAAGTAGATAATGGCCAATACTGCGGCCACGCCAATGAGAGCCTTTTTACTGTTCATGGAGTGATACTCATGCCGTTAACGCGTGTGAAATATGTTTTCATAATGAACACCTTGACCGTTAGTCCTCAAGCAGGCTGCCTACCACTCGACTGATGGTGCGGTTGCGAACTTCATTGAGGAGAATGCCTATGATGATCAGGGTGATGCCGAACCAGAAGTGAGGCAGGCTGCTGCCTAAGCGTTTAGTGATCTTTATTTTTACGTTGCGCGGCAGTTGGCTGCTCTCTGAACTGAAGCGAATATAGTAGGTCCCTGGATTTGGGAAGGTAATGTCCATGTTGAACGCATTGTTTTGCTCGCGCCAATGGCCCTCATCGTAGCCGGTTTCGTGCCAGAGCTCTTCGCCGAATGAAAAGAGCGACTGTTTCGATGCATTAAGCACTTCACCCTCTATAAATGACCACTGCATTTCGCCAATATAGGCTTCAAGCTCAATATGATAGGCTTCATTAAACTTTCGTACGGTGATGGGGCCTGCTTCGGTGAATACGCCACTGTTGTTTGGTTGAGCCTTGGTTGCGTAGACGCGTTCTGTTTCGAAGCTGAAGATCCAAGCCGTTACCAGGCTGACCAGACCCGCAACAAAAAAGAGTGAGGCTAAGGTGCCGAGGTTGAGCCCAGGCTGCTGGGGAGGCTGCTCGGGAGGTTGCTGTATGTGCTTGTGTCTTTCGGACAGTGTATAGGCCACGATATGGATACCCTATAATGCATGTTGGTGGACGCTCAGGAACGAACCGTGTGCTCTATAAAAGCATGAGCATGACCGTCGCAAAGCTTGTTGCGACGGTTGCTTCAAGTATGCCTGCGCCAAGGTTGTGATCGTCTATGATTTCACGGCTTAAACTGTCACCCGGTACAATCAGTCGATCCATAAGCCAGCGAACAAGGGGAAGGCAGAGGAATGCGATCAAGGTGACACCCGCTAAATAGAGGATGTTCTCTTCCCAGGAGACAAAATCTTCGGATACGCCGTTGAGTACAATGATGCCAAGTGCAATCAGGTTACCGGCCAAGGCGGTGCCAACCGCTCTGTTTTTCTGTGCCAGCGCATCGTGAATGCAGTAGGGGGTAATCCGGTTATAGATAACGGTAAACAGCAGCAGTGATACTTGGCCAATAATAAAGAAGGTAAGCGCTGTGAGTACGCCGCCACCGGTACCGGTTACGGACCCTGCTGCAATCAAGCCGGTGGCAACATAGGTGCCAAATTGAACGATGCCGACAGCGCTGTTGTGCTCCTCAGTCAGCTGCTCTACATTGCAGAAGGTTCTAAGAATCACCTTGTCATTAATGACTCTAGAGAGGTTTAAAAAGAGCAGGCCCAGCATGGAGTAGCCCCCTACGGCGATCAGGTCTTCGAGCAATCCTTGGGTGGGGCCCAGCAGCGCGCCTACGAAAATGGCGACGACACCAAAGTAGTATCCCGACATGGTCAGCGCGATCGCAAGGTTATCTTTTTGGGTCAGTTCATCATTGATTCTATAGGGTGTACAGAAATCTTTCAGCCATTTGGCGAATAGGAAGAGCACGAGGTAGAGTATTATAAAAGCCGCCGCTTGGAGAGAGCCTTCAAGGGCCGATTCGTACAATCGTGTTAATAAGTCGTCGCTGGCGCGAAATAGATTGCTCAAATTCACGCCGCCTTCTTGTGTTCTTGC
>JAYPBG010000218.1:6087-6338 GCA_038124075.1 Gammaproteobacteria bacterium | reverse complement strand
CACCACAGCCCAGCGCCTCCCCAATATCCTCAACCAGTGTTCTAATATAGGTGCCTTTACTGCACTGGGCAAACAGCTCTAAAGTAGGCAAATCCAACTTCTTTAGCATAAGCTGCATGATTTGAATTTCTCGCGCTTTCCGCTCTACCTCTATACCTTGCCTTGCCAACTTATAGAGTGGTTGGCCATTATGCTTAATGGCAGAGTACATGGACGGTATCTGCTCTAAGCGCCCTCGAAACTGCGCTAAA
>JAYPBG010000218.1:5378-6001 GCA_038124075.1 Gammaproteobacteria bacterium | reverse complement strand
TGTTTCTGTTCTCTGACCTAAGCGGGCTTCAGCTAAATACGCTTTATCTGACTCAAGTAAAAACTGGGAAAACTTTGTCGCCTCTCCAAAGCAGATAGGCAATACGCCCGTCGCCAGCGGATCCAAACTGCCTGTATGGCCCGCCTTACTTGCATAAAAGATGGCTTTAACTTCTTGCAGAGCGGCATTTGATGTTAGGCCTTGGGGCTTATCAAGAACAAGAATGCCATTAATGGGTCGACCACGCCGCTGGCGCCCTTTACGACGACCTCCACGCGTTTTTTTACGATACCCTTCTGTCTTCTGCTCAGTGCTTATACCTGCTTCTGTTGTCTGGTTAATGTCACTCAAAACCCCAGCTACTCCCAAAAAACCTCAGTTTATTACGCTTTAACGGCTATTAGCACTCATACCGTTTTAAAATTCATACCGCTTTAAAATCATGGGGCCATTGATCAATGTTTTAATCAACACCTTTAGTCTCTTGATCAACGTTTTGCCTGTTTGCCTGTTCAATAAGCTCGTTCATCTTATGACCGCTGACCAATATATCATCAAAATGAAACCTTAGCTGTGGCACAGAACGAGTATTTAGTGCTTTACCCAGTTGTGAGCGTATGAAA
>JAYPBG010000218.1:0-5368 GCA_038124075.1 Gammaproteobacteria bacterium | reverse complement strand
GCTCTCCTCTGCCTCTTTCGCACTGTCTTTACCCATAACCGACACATAAAGATCTGCATAGGAGAGGTCTTTGCTCACCTTCACAGAAGATACCGTCACGAAGCCAATACGTGGGTCTTTCATCTCTCGCTGGATCAGCACAGCAATCTCTTTTTGTATCTGATCCGCCACACGCTGGACGCGTGTATTACTTGCCATGGAGCCTACTACCTTAATACTTCCTATATTACTGTTACTTTAATATTTAACAGGCCTGTTCAGCACTGTTTATTGGCTTATCCACATAAGCCGTTTACTGTACTTACAACTTACAGTGTGCGAGCGATCTCTTTCACATCAAATGCCTCGATCTTATCGCCCTCTTTTACGTCTTTATAACCGCGCACAGCAACACCGCACTCAGTACCCTGCCTTACTTCAGCAACATCATCTTTAAAGCGACGCAGTGACTCAAGTTCACCTTCAAATACGACCACCTCATCACGTAAGACTCGAATCTTTTTATTCCTAAAGAGTGATCCTTCAACAACCATACAACCCGCAACGGCCCCAAACTTCGACGATCTAAAGACATCGCGCACCTCTGCAACACCCAGTATCTCTTCGCGAAGCTCTGGCTCTAACAGGCCGGTAAGTGCCGCCTTCATATCTTCAATGATGTCATAGATGACGCTGTAATAGCGGATCTCAATATTCTCTTCCTGGAGGATCTTACGTGCCGTCGAATCGGCACGCACATTAAAGCCAATGACGACAGCACCCGTGGTCAAAGCTAAATTAGCATCCGATTCATTGATACCGCCAATGCCAGCACCGACAACGCAGACACTGACCTCATCATTACCAAGATCAGCCAGCGCACCCTGCAGCGCCTCAAGAGAGCCACGCACATCTGTTTTTAAAACAATATTAACCGTCGCTTTCTCTTCAGATGCGATATTGTCGAATATGTTCTCCAGCTTCGCTTTTTGCTGCCGCGCTAACTTCTGTTCGCGCTGCTTAACCGTACGGAATTCCGCAACCTCTTTTGCTTTTCTCTCATCAGGAACCACTAAAAACTGGTCACCCGCTTCCGGCGTTCCAGCTAAGCCAAGAATCTCTACCGGTATAGAAGGGCCAGCCTTATCAATCGGACTGCTGTTTTCATCAACCATGGCACGAACACGTCCATAGTAAGGGCCTGCCAGAATCATATCACCCTGTTTCAGCTCACCCGCCTGTACCAGCAAGGTCGCCACAACACCACGACCACGATCTAAACGCGCCTCAACAACCACACCTTTTGCTGGACCTGATGCCGGTGCTTTAAGCTCTAAAATCTCAGCTTGCAATGAACAGGCATCCAACAAATCATCAACGCCCTCTCCTGTATGCGCAGACACATTAATAAACTGCACATCACCGCCCCACTCTTCTGGAATCAGCTCCTTTTTGGTCGCCAACTCATTAAGGACACGGTCTGGATCAGCCTCTTCTTTATCAATTTTATTGACGGCAACAACAATGGGGACCCCGGCTGCACGCGCATGGTCAACAGCCTCTTCCGTCTGAGGCATCATACCGTCATCAGCAGCAACAACCAAAACAACAATATCGGTCGCTTTCGCACCTCGCGCCCGCATCGCCGTAAACGCTGCGTGACCAGGCGTATCAAGGAACGTGATCATGCCTTTATCTGTCTCTACATGATAGGCGCCAATGTGCTGGGTAATGCCGCCAGCCTCAACCGAAGCCACTTTGGAGCGGCGAATATAGTCCAACAAGCTGGTCTTACCGTGATCAACATGCCCCATAATGGTCACAACAGGTGCTCTTGTCTGCTCTGCGCCACCACTCTGTTCAGCCATATCATTAATGCTGCTGACCAACTTATCTTCAAGCTCACTCTCACTGCGAATAACATACTTATGACCCATCTCTTCACAGGCAAGGATGGCCGTCTCCTGGTCTATCCACTGATTCACGGTGACCATGACGCCCATCTTCATAAGCTCTTTAACAACTTCCGCACCTTTAACACTCATCTGGTTTGCAAGATCAGCAACGATAATCTGATCGCTCAGCTGTACCTCACGCACAATAGGCTGAGTAGGCTGGGTAAAGCCGTGCTGTTGGGCAGACTTTTTCGCTAAGATCTTAGCCTTAATACGCTTATCTTTTTTCCTCTTTGTACGCTTCTCTTCTAAGGCAATGCTCTCTTCAAATGCCTGTTTTACAAGAACATCCTCATCATCTTGCTCAACAACAGGCTTCTCGCTCTTGTTACCACGCTTCGCCAACTCTTCAGCGACACGCTGTGCATTCTCCAGAGTCTCTTGACGAGCTTTCTCTTCCGCCTCTTTTCGCGCTTTCGTCGACTGAAGGCCAGCATCCGCCTCTTTCTTCTTACTGCCTTGCTCAATCTTACTGGCTTTCTCTGCAACTAATTTTTTGCCATCTACTTTTGCTGTACTCGAAATCGAAGCCGCTTCAGCACGACGGCTGCGCTTACTTCCACTCGTAGCAGTGGTACTTGCTGCATCAACGCTCGAAGTCGTTACTGCTGTTGAAGCCACCTCTTCTAGCGCTGCTTTTTGCTCAGTAGGTTCTGGCTGCTCTTTAGACGACTCTGCAACCTCCTGCTCACGCTCAACTGGCACAGCCTCCTCTACCACTGCATCCTCTACAGCCGCCTCTGTTGCTGCATCCACCTCAGGAGCAGCACTCTCTTCAGCTGCAAGCGTACCCTCTTCAACAACCTCTTCTTGAGGTTTCTGCTCTTCATCAACAGCACTTCGCTTCACATAGGTGCGCTTTTTTCGAACCTCTACATTCACTGTTTTGCTTCGGCCTTGAGAGCCAGACACCTTCAACTTACTGACACTTTTGCGCTTCAAGGTGATTTTTTTATCACCTGAGCCCTGTCCATGCTCTTTTTTAAGGTGCGCCAACAGCTGCTGCTTCTCTGTATCTGAAACGGCCTGATCTTCTGTAGCATGCTCAAGACCCGCTGCCTGCATCTGCTTTAACAACTTCTCAACCGGTATGCCAACTACGCCAGCAAGCTGTTTTACGGTTACTTCAGCCATATCTGTTCTCTCACATGTCTCCAAAATATTGACCCCTGGCCTCTACTCTACACTGGGTGCCAAGCACACCTCAATATACACTTTCTATTACTCAGATGATTACGCATGAAACAGCATGCGCTCTACTGCCCATATGAATGAAGAGAGACCATTAACCCTCAGCACTCTCTTCAAACCAAGGCTTTCTCGCTGTCATAATAAGCGCTGCCGCCTTCTCTTGATCCAAACCGTCTATCTCTAGCAAATCATCAACCGCTTGCTCAGCCAGATCCTCCATGGTGACTACACCACTGCTGGCCAACTTCAGCGCCAACTGCTTATCCATACCGTCCATATTAAGAAGGTCCTCTGCCGGCTCCGCTGACTCCAACTGCCCTTCACTGACCAGAGCCTTCGTCAACAACGCATCTTTTGCTCGTCTGCGCAGCTCTTCAACCAGCTCCTCATCAAACCCCTCAATGGAGAGCATCTCCTCTAGAGGCACATAAGCAACCTCTTCAAGCGTTGTAAACCCTTCATCAACCAGCAGTACAGCCAAGTCCTCATCAACATCAAGCTCCTCTAAGAAGAGATTGACATAAGAGACCGACTCTTTCTCCTGCTTCTCGCTGGCTTGCGTCGTTGTCATGACATTGAGATCCCAACCGCTGAGCTCGCAGGCCAATCGGATATTCTGACCGCTACGACCAATCGCTTGTGCCAACTGATCATCCTCCACCGCAACATCCATTGCATGGCGATCCTCATCCACCACAATAGAAACAACATCCGCTGGAGACATCGCATTAATAACAAATTGAGCCGAGTTATCATCCCACAAAACAATATCAACACGCTCGCCACCGAGCTCATTGGATACGGCTTGCACACGCGCACCGCGCATACCTACACAGGCGCCAACCGGATCAATACGTTTATCGTTCGTCTTTACCGCAATCTTGGCTCTAGAACCTGGATCACGCGCAGCGGCCATAATTTCAATGAGATCTTCACCAATTTCAGGCACCTCAACCTTAAAGAGCTCGATCAACATCTGAGGATCCGTACGGCTCACAATCAGCTGATGCCCACGCACATCAGTATTTACCTGAACCAGGACACCGCGAATGCGATCCCCCATACGAAAGGTCTCTTTAGGTATTAAGCAGTCCCGCGGCAGTACAGCCTCAGCATTACCACCTAAATCAATGATCACATTATCACGCGTCATTTTCTTTACGGAACCGCTGACAAGCTCTCCGGTTCGATCTTTATACTGCTCTGCTATTTGAAGGCGCTCCGCTTCGCGCACTTTCTGAACAATTACCTGCTTTGCCGTTTGAGCGGCAATTCGCCCAAATTTTATGGACTCAATCGGCTCCTCATAGACATCCCCGATCTCAAGGGCTTCATCTTTTTCTTTTGCCTCATCAAGCGTCAAGACCTTCTGCGGAAACTCCCACTCTTCAGAGTCATCCGTCACAACATTCCAACACCTGAATGTTTCATAATCGCCACTTTTTCGATCAATCTGTACGCGAATACCTATATCCGCTCGATGCTTTTTCTTGGTCGCTGTTGCCAGTGCCGTCTCGACCGCCTGAAAGATTATCTCTTTCGGCACCCCTTTTTCATTCGAAACAGTATCTACAACAGTTAAGATCTCTTTATTCATACTCAACACCTTAATGTAAGGCCCTCTATCAATAGGCCGCTGCCTCAACCAAACTCAGGAATGACCTGACCACGAGCAATCTGCCATAAGCCAATAACAACACCATCCTTTTTATCGCCATCACCTCGTTCATTTTCCTTGCGGGCTTCACGATCTTTTGCTGGCATATCCGCCACATCCAGGGTCACCGCCCCATCAACAACCTCTATCAGTCGACCTTTAAAGTTCCTTCTACCCTCAACCGGTGACTGCAACTTCAGTTTTACAATGCACCCAATATATAAACCATACTGCTCTTCTGTAAAAAGCGGTCTATCCATGCCGGGTGACGATACTTCTAGGTTATATTCACTCGGAATCGGATCCTCTACATCCAAAATGCCACTGACTTGTCGGCTCACGGCCGCACAGTCATCAACGTCTATTCCATTTGGAGAGTCAATATAGAGCCTAAGGGTACTGTCTTTACCCTTCGACACAAACTCCACCCCCCAAAGCTGGTACCCCATTGATTCAACCGTTGGCCCCAACATTGCCTCTAGGCTGTCCGTCAGCGTTGCCACTACTCGTCTACCTTACTGTACTTTAATTAACCTAACAATTAACTTAACCACTGCGCTAATGAAAACGGCCCACTATAGGGCCG
>JAYPBG010000217.1:2427-6402 GCA_038124075.1 Gammaproteobacteria bacterium | reverse complement strand
GGCTATATATTCACTGCTGTTACCGCAGGATTTATCTGCGGGTGCGCGATCGATGGGCTCACTAATCTCTCTAAAACGCCTGCTTCCCTTGATAAGTTTGAATACGATATTGAGGATCGCTTAACAGCAGTGGAAAATAAGCTAACCAACGTGAAAAACAACACAGGGTCTAACCCATTAAACAAATATAGTTTAGAGTTACTTGACAACAGTTTAAATATAATTGAAGGGCTACAAACCGAGCTGAGCCTACTGAGCAAAAAAAACCTTGTTAATTTAGCGCGCTATGAGGCGCTGCGTGAAATTGCCAACACATTGAATAATCAGGTGCTTGCAAAAGCAGAAATAGAAACGTTTCTGGATTCTAAACTTGTATAACACAAGCCCCTACTCTGTTTGGGTGGGGGCAATCTTTTAAGTTCCGATATTTTGAGTGAGTGGTATGGGTGTTGGGGGGTGTAAAAAAAAGAAAACAAACAACTCTATGAAAAATAAGCCAATTTCCTAGAAACACTCTACACATTCCAAAACCACTTAAACGCACTCGCTATCCACCAAAAACCTGCGCAATAGACCAATCATTAGAAGAGTGCTATCATAAGGTAAAATAAGTCTATAACCAGATTATTTAAAGCCGTTATATACACTATTAGAAAAATTCTTATACAAAGTTTATACAAACACATATAGAGGAATATACCTGCATGATCTCCTATAATGCTAATCACTCTGCTTCTTCCAGACCCGCAAACTCTGTCCGACCCCAACAAAATCAACAGACAAGCAGGGAGGGCATTAGTCGTTTACTAACAAATAAAGCTGTGCATCCAAAAAAATTATGCGCCCCCTCCAAAAAATCGAATTTTTTTTCAAGCCTTTCAACCCCCACCTTCGAAAAGGCGATAGATTTAGACTCCCTCGAAGAGGTCAACAAAGTGATTAAACGCGCCGTTAAAAAGAACCCTCAACTGATCAATGAAAAATTTGGCCTTATTAAACACTCCCCCCTCACCTACACGGTAAGTCAACATAAACAGAATGCTTTGGCTATCATCAGCACTCTGCTTAGCAATGGAGCCGACATAAATACGACCGATGGTTTAAATGGAGATAGCGCGCTTATCCTATCAAGTCAATATGCACACCAAGATGTAATGGAATTACTGCTTTCTCATCAAGATACAGATATCAACCTGACCAACAACAGTGGAAAAAGCGCCCTCTATTACGCTTTTAAAAATGACAACAGCGAAATAATTCAGACAATGCTGAATAACGGTGCGTCTTTACATGACGTTATCCAACAATTTGAAACTGACTCTCTGGAAAACGACTTACCCGGAACACTCACATCATTGAAAGAAGATCTTGACGCTTTGAAAGAGAACTGCCTGAAAGACGACAACTTCAATATTGGGCGTGCACTGGAAGAGTTCAAAAGTGAAGGCATAAAAAACGAGAGCCTCTATCTAACAGAAACAAGCATTGAGACCCCCGATATTACGCAAACCACAGCTTACAAAAACCACCGAGAACAGACATTTTTAAATACAACAGTAGACAAAATAGATCAAGCGGTGAATAAAGGCCCCCTTCCTTCAGCAACCATTGCTCAAATTCTATCTTATATAGATTTACAGGAAGGTACGCTTGCAAGCAATACCCCTAATTCACTCGGTTTATAACAATCACATGAAGAAAAGCAATATGGAGGTGAGGTAAGCGTGGAGGGGTTTATCCTACGTCGACCTCACCGTAAACACTGGCTTAATCACCTCCCCCTTTATCGCCTGCTGCAAACCGTTATCATCACATAACTGTTTCAGCTTAGGCAACACCGCCTGGTAGAGCGTGATCAGCCGATCTATATGCGACGCTTGATGCGCATAACTTAAGTTATGTGTTGACTGAATGAGCACTCCATTCAGAAAACAGGCCTGCATAAAATAACTTTTCAATGCCCAAAGATCATATTCACGATAAGGTTTGAAATTTAACAACGTCCATGCAGGGCGCCCTTTTAATGTAACCATATCGGATAACTGATGCTCTTCAATGATCGCCTCCACCCCCTTCATTAACCGCTCGCCCAGCTGCGCCAGATAGGTCGGCACTGCGTACTCAACCATTTTATTGAGTGTGGCATGGGCGGCAGCCAGAGAGAGTGTCTCCCCCCCGAAAGTGCCCGAAAAGAAGATATCATCCATCTTGGCCATAATATCGCGCGACCCGACGAGTGCCGATATGGGAAACCCATTGGCCATGCCCTTGCCAAAGGTCGATAAATGCGGTGTGACACCCAGCAACGCTTGTGCGCCCCCTAAAGAGAGACGAAAGCCGGTAATCATCTCATCAAACACCAACAGCGCACCTTCTGCCTCACAGAGCGCTTTAACCGCCTCTAGAAAACCGGGGGCTGCTTCATCAAATGTGATCGGCTCCATCACCACCGCTGCGATTTGATGGGGGTACGCCTGAAACAGCGCCTCTAGGGAGTCGATCGAGTTATAGGTAAAGGTGTGCGTAAGTGATTTCACCGCCTCTGGGACACCCAGGTCACGGCTGGTGCTCCCAATATACCAATCTTGCCAGCCGTGATACCCACAGACGGCTATGTGCTCTTTTCCTGTATAGGCGCGCGCTATTCTCACGGCTGCCGACGTCACATCAGTACCGTTCTTTCCAAAGCGGACCTGTTCTGCCGATGGGATCATTTCAATAAGCTGCTCTGCGACCATCGTCTCCAATCGATGCGGCAGTGAAAAGGTCACGCCCGAAGCGAGCTGTGCTTGAACAGCGCGGTCGACATCAGGGTCCCGATAACCCAAACTGACCGACAGCAGGGCGTTAATAAAGTCGATGTAGTCATGGCCATCCACATCCCAGAGCCTACACCCTTCTGCGCGCTCGGCAAAAAATGGGCTGACACCGTAAGGCAAGGCCGCCTTACTTTTCGAGAAGGTTTGCGATCCTAACGGTATGGATTGACAGGCGCGCTCCAACAGTTGCTCGGATTGTTGATAGCGTACACTCATGAGCAGCGCGCCTCTCGATCGCTGTGGGTTTGATGCCGTTGTTGATTTAAATATTGCTCATCGTCCAGAAGTGATTTCTTATAACCTTCATTGCGATCAATATGATGATTCAGTGCCAACCATTCAGGGTGGCGCTCGAGCAACTCAGCCACCGCGTCGACGCCAAAACGTGGGTGGATCGGATAGAGATGTTCAAAAATATGAGTCACCAGCTCAAAATCTTCAGGGTGATCAACGGTCAAACGCAGGTGAGATAGATCACGTTTGTATTCATAGCTGATATTACGAAAGCGATCACCCCGCTGGGTAATGTAAGGCATCACATGTTCACGCTCAGAAGGCTTCACCGCGGCACTGTCTGCCTCCAGCAATACACTCTGACGGCACACCTCAACATCAAAGCCATCAGGCAGTGTTGGGTGCATTACGTTGGAGGTGTAATCGGCCTTCTCATTAAGATGCTGATCAATCACCGCGTCAATAATCTTAGGATCACTCAATGGGCAGTCACCGGTTAAGCGCACGATATGCTCGGCGCCAACCCTACGTGCAACCCCCGCAAAGCGTGACAACACATCGTCCAGTGCGCCTCGATAACAGTCGATTGATCGTGATTGACAGTCGGGCGATGCTGTAAGCGCTGCAATGGGGTCGTCCGATGCATCGGTGGATGTCGCAATGATGATGCGATCAAGACGCTCGGCCTCTGCAACACGCTCTATTTGATGCAGAAGCATCGGTTTACCCAATATCGGCTGCATCACCTTTTCTGGCATACGGGTTGAGCTCATTCTTGCTTGAATCACGGCAACAACCGTCATCTCTTCACCCCCTTATTAGGGTCATCACATCTCAATGTTGAAAGGTTTTTATCCACTCTTTTTCCCACTCTTTTTCCCACTCTTTTTCCCACTCTTTTTCCCACTCTTTTTCCCACTCT
>JAYPBG010000217.1:0-2327 GCA_038124075.1 Gammaproteobacteria bacterium | reverse complement strand
TTTTTCCACTCATTATCCATTCGGCCAGAGCGAGGGATTAATTAAAGCAGCATCTGAACAGAGCGGCAGCGCGCTCTTACTGTTGATAGCATCACCGCCACCGATGGCCACGTCAATGATCTCACGCCACTGCATCATACTGCTCGCGCCCACCACCACGGCATCGATGCCCGGTTGGCTCAAAACAAATGAGAGCGCCGCTGAAAATGGGGTAACCCCCTGCTCTGAGAGCGCAGACCACCACTGTTGTAACATCGGTTGGTAAGGCTTAAAGTAGTCGGGCAGAGTATTAGGAGTCATCAGTAAAAGCCCCTGTAAAAAGGCGCTGCGACTGTGCACTTCTATGCCAAGACGCTTTAGTTGATCAATACAGCCTGATGTAAGAAATCGTTGATCGCAGAGGTTTAAAGGGAGTTGTACGATATCGATTGGATAGGTGCCGACCGTCCGCTCAACCTCTTCGACATCATAAACAGAGAGGCCTACCTTTTTAACTTTGCCTTTGCTTTTTAACACGCTCATTCTATCCCAGAGCCGATCAGCACCCGCCTTTTTAAGATCTTGACCATGATGCACCAGCAGGGCTTCAACGCTGTCACACTGAAGGCGTGCTAAAGAGTGCTCAAAGGTTTTATCAAACGCTTCAAGATCACGCTCTGAAATGCAATCCTGTTGAAAGTGCACCGATTTGGTGATCACCTTGACCGGCATAGATGCAAAACGCGCTTCTCGTTTAATGTTCGAACTTAAGACTCTGCCCAACACGCTTTCACTGTTACCATATACAGGCGCCGTATCAAATAGGCGTACACCTTCCTTCCATAACATCTGCACAATACGGTTCACCTCATGTTGCTCAGTCTGGCCTTGCTCATTGGAGATGCCATAATTCATCCCAAACTGAGCGGTGCCTACAGCAAGCTTTCTTATAAAATTGGGCTGTTTCATACCGTTTTCTCGATGCGCTTCAATAGGCTGCTCACAACAGTGAACAACACTCATAACATTAATAATATTAAAAACTCTTTCTTAATAAAACCGACGGTTACACTCATTCAGTGCCTCTATAACGTAACTGAACTGGGCCTCGGTCAAGGTTGGGTAGAGCGGTAAGCTCAATGCACCGGCGTAGTAGGCCGCCATATTGGGCAGCTGCACAGTCAGCTCTGTTTCTGGCGGCTCTGTTTCTGGTGATCGTGCACGCTTTAAGGCTTTATAAAAAGGCTGGTTCGGTATGGGAATATAGTGCACTTGAACACCGATCCCTTTCTGCCTAAGCTGATCAAACCATTTTTTTCGCATACGCTGTGTCTGTTCAAGATCACCTCGGCCTGAGAGACGAACCACATAGAGATGGTAGCTCGAATGTCGATCGGCTTTGAGCGAAAGCGGTGTTAGAGGCTGACCGGCTATCGTCGAGAGGGCTTCACGATAGTGGCTTGCCAACTCATTGCGTCGCGCAACAAAGTGATCCAACCGCCCCATCTGACTGACGCCGAGCGCGGCATGCAGATCAGAGAGCCGGTAGTTATACCCTAAATCAACCTGCTGATAGTACCACCCCCCTTCGCTTGCCCCGACCATACACTCTGGGTCTCTCGTAATGCCATGACTCATAAGAAGACGCATTTTGTCAGCCAGCACCTCGCAGCGGGTGAGCGCGATCCCTCCCTCCCCTGTCGTTACCATTTTGACAGGATGAAAACTGAAAAACGTAATTTCCGAGTATTGACACCCTCCGACTCGCTCGGCGTGATACTCAGCACCCAGTGCATGAGAGGCATCCTCAATGATGGAAAAGCCATACCGGCGGCTCAATGCGTGAATCTCTTTCATGTCACACGGCTGGCCGGCAAAGTGTACCGGGATGACAATTTTAGGCAGCTGCCCTTCGCGCTCAGCGTGTTCACACTTTTCAGCCAGTGCCTTTACACAAAGATTACCCGTCTCCAATTCGATATCAACGAAATCAATTTCAGCGCGACAGTAAAGCGCACAGTTAGCAGACGCCACAAAAGAGTTGGGGGTCGTCCAGAGACGATCACCTTCCCCCAGCGACAGCGCCAGACAGGCGATATGGAGTGCCGAAGTGGCGCTGTTGGTCGCGACGCCATGCTGCGCTGTGCAGTAGCGCGCCACCGTCTGTTCAAATTCAGGTACTTTAGGGCCTTGGGTAAGAAAGTCGGATGTCAACACATCGGAGACCGCCTCTACATCGTCCGCTGTAATACTTTGACAACCATAAGGGATATGCATAAACATCTTATCCTTATTTATCTAACTCTTTATCTAACTCTTTATCTAACTCTTTATCTAACTCTTTATCT
>JAYPBG010000216.1:0-6427 GCA_038124075.1 Gammaproteobacteria bacterium | reverse complement strand
CGGCAGCGCCGCATCACGCGCCGCCAAAGCACGGTTGATATGCTGAGCTGTTGCCGTACTGCCCGTGAACGCCAGCCCACGAATACGCGGATCAGACCAGAGCCGATCATCACAATCTCGGTTATGCGCGGGCATAAAGTGCAGCGCCTCTTTCGGTATACCCGCCTCCCTCATCAATTCAACCACACGTTGACCAATGAGCGGAGTCTCCAAGGCAGGTTTTGCAATGACCGTGTTACCAGAGACCAGTGCCGCCGCAATTTGGCCGGTAAAGATCGCCAGCGGAAAATTCCACGGGCTGACACAGACAAAGGGTCCCACCCCCTCACGCAGCATACGGTTCTCTTCACCCGTAGGGCCAGGGCAGCGTATCGGCTCGCAAAGCTGCTCCGCTTGTTGCGCATAATAGCGGAGAAAATCGACCGCCTCACGCAGCTCATTTTGCGCATTAGAGAAGGTTTTACCCGCTTCTCGCATCAACAAACTGAACAGCTCAGGTCGATGCGCCTCAAGCAGGTCGGCTGCTTTCCGTAACGCCTCCGCACGGACAGATACCTCTGTTTTTTGCCAAGTGATTGCATAATCACTGGCCGCATCCACTGCGGCCGCAATATCGATTGGGGTTGCATAGGTGACACGGCCCAGGGTCTCGGACAACTGTGCAGGATTAAAACGTGTCTCACGCGCTCGATGCGTGTCAGCATCGACAACAGTGGAAGGACCAGCCTGCCACTCAGCGGCATTAAACGGCGCCATCTGCTCGAGCAGAACAGAGAACTGACGGCTGCTCATGATATTAATCCCATCGGCGTTCAACCGCTCATCACCATAAAGGTGAGCCGGCTTCACCACCCCCTCTTCATTGGGTTGAGCCAAAGCCAACCAAGGATCCTTTAAAAGTGCATCAAAATCGAGTTCATCACGACCGAGCTGATTCACAAAAGAGGTATTCGCCCCATTCTCAATCATGCGCCGTACAAGATAGGGGAGCAGCTGCTTAAACTGCCCCACTGGCGCATAGACACGGCACTGCGCTTGAGGATGCTGGCGCTGCAACTCACTGTAGGTCGCCTCCCCCATACCAAAGAGGCGCTGATACTCAAACCCACTAAAATCGGCCCCCACTTCAGCGGCAATCGAGGCGATGGTCAGTGGGTTATGGGTCGCACACTGTGGGTAGAACGCCGACGGATTGGATAACAGCTTACGTGCACAGGCGGAGTAAGAGAGGTCGGTGAGCGCCTTATTGGTAAAGACCGGAAACTCTGGCCAGCCTAAAAGCTGAGACCATTTCACCTCTCGATCCCAGTAGGCGCCCTTCACCAAACGGATCGGTATCTGCGCTTGGCTCTCGTGTGCGTGCACTTCGAGCCGTTCCAACACAGGCAGGGCGCGTTTCTGATACGCCTGCACAGCAAGGCCCACTTTGGCACGCTGCTCAACAGGCAGCGCATTGCGAATTTTTTCAAACAGAATAAGACTGATCTCAAGCCGCTCCGTCTCTTCTGCATCAATGGTGACCGGCACCCCTTTACTGACCGCGTGTGAGATTAAGCTATACGCTGTATCATAAAGCGCTTCAAAGACCGCCTCTTCTTGATGAAATTCATAGCGGGGGTGAAGCGCTGAGAGTTTAATCGACAAGGTCGGTGCTTGAGCGGTACCCTGTTTTTCAGCAAGAAAATCGGCCGCCTCTTTATAACGTTCAAAATAGTTCTGCGCATCGTCAGGCGTCAGTGCCGCTTCACCCAGCATATCAAATGAGTACATTGTCTCTGCACCCACTTTCGACCAGGCCTGCTCCAGTGACTCACCCATCACAAATTGGAAAGCCATCTGTTGAATAATTGCGCTAACAATAAGATCAATGGTGGCCTCACCGTAATGGGCCAAGACTTTTGAAAAACCGCTCTGAATATCACTCTGAGTGATGTTTAAAATCTGTTCTGTTGCCGCCACACCAAAGACCATGGAGTTGAGCCACAGCGCATTGTGGATATCGATCGAATCCGCCCACTGGCTGCGCTTTAATTGATCATGAAGCAGCGCCATACGGGTCTCTTTATCAGGGATACGGATTAAACTTTCCGCAAGGCACATCAGCGCCAACCCCTCCGTTTCGCTCAACGGAAATTGGTTCAACAGCGACTCCATACTGGGAATGATCGATGTATGGCTCGCACGATGGGCAGCACTGCAGAGTGACGTCGCCAAAGGCACTGCACTGTGATGCTGCTGCTCATCCGGGCGCCATTGGGATAGCGCAGACAGCACCTGTTCAGTGGGGCTGTTAAAGTGTGCGGCAATGCGCTCATGCGACCCCGGAGCGCCCTGCTCATTCGGCAAAGAGGTTGTCGTCAAGGTGCCAATCCCTTCAGAGGTTGGGTGATCGGTTCTATCGTCTAACCTATTAACTGTAGAGAAGGGGCGTATCGATTGCAATACAGAGGCGGGCGTTGACGCTGCAGAGGTCATTGCATCGGTGACAAACGAAGCCTGTCTACTTATTGACCTAAGCTCTGTGCGGTGATCTCTTGGGGTTTTTGTAGAGCCTAACAGACTGCTACTTGCAGCCCGCGACTGAACCCGTTGAAGGGAGGCTCGGTAAGCTGAAGTGGACACGTGTAAAACTGCTCTTCTTTGAGCAACAGAGAGTACGCTGTTCAATCGAACCATTATATCTATCATCCTATTTTAAAATACAAGGATGTATATACTATTTTTTTCTTATCACGCTGTCCACTGCATTTTGTATGCATATATCGTCTATCTACGGCATCAAATAACGCTCAAGCCCAGGCTCTTTATCATAAATGGAAAGGTAAGCCCACTGTTCACTTAAAGAACCCTCTTTATCCAAAAAAAGGTTCGAAAAATGGCGAGGAAGGATTTTGAAAAAGTGCGATATGACATCTTTAAAATGATCGATAAACTGTGAGGCTTTTGAGTGGCGGTCACATCCCTGATCCGCTATCAGCGCATACGCTAAACCAAAATAGCAAAAATGGATTAAGCTGCCCTTCAGCAAACGATAAGCCATGGGATGCTCTTTAACATGATGATATTCAAATGTATGAGCGATCTCGTGCATCACAAGGGTTAACTGCTTACAGTTTTTAGGTGTATGCTGCCTAAAGAGTGCGGTGACTTCAGCAGAAACCGTCTCCAAACTGTTTTTAACCTCCAACAAAGTACGTTCGTACAATTCAGTATACTGAGGATTAACCACTTCAGAAGGACGCTCGAACAGAGCGTCGATCACTTGTTTTTTTTGCCGCTCTACTTCAAGAGCTTTTAGAGATCCCAATGCGCTGATTTTTTCCAGCTGCTGTTGCGATAACCACTGAGCACCGGAAATGGCTAACCCATCTGAGCAGTTGAACAGTAAAAAACCCTCCTTTTGATAATCCCTGATGAGATTTTCTAACCTAAAATGCGCCAACCTCAACACTTTTGGAACGATCACCTCTCCATGAACCCCTGGCATTTTAAACGTTTCAATGTTGTATAAATTACCGGCTGATTTCAGATCTGGATGAGCCGCCTCATGATGATACGCCGTCGATCTTGCATGGTGTGACTGTCCCTGCTGATACCCCAAATCAACACCAAAAAGATAGATCGTTTTAAAACCGAGTTTGATGGCAAACCTTACGCCTGTGTTCATACAGGTCGGGCTTCCTGCATCGAGAACAACAGCGCCCTCGGATGGAAAAGTACCTAACGTCGACTCTTTTTTTATAAACATCGAGAGGCGACTAAACCGTTGACAGACAGCAGGATTCAATTGAAGTGAGGCCAGAAGGGGAATCGAAGACAAATAGTCCGCGTTTTCGATCGTATCTAAATACGCTGTCGTCATTAAATGGTCACTCTCCAGTTCAAGATGAATATCAGGCTTAATGCCATGCCTAAAGAGCGCAGTAATCGATGAACCACAAGAGATCACCACTGATTTCAAACTCATTGCACGCAGTGACTCAATTCGATCATCCAAAGAGGGCCCTGATGCAACGATACAGACCGGCATCTCTTGAGGTATATTATAGTGCTCACGCTCATAGAGAAGGTTGCGACCGGCTCGAATGTTCGTAACACCCTGGTTAACCTGATTGACTTCATCATCATAACTACCCCAGCTGGACATAAATATGGGGCGATCCTTAATGCATTTATTAAAAGCGTGCAGTGCATCGGTAGGTGAGCAGCCGCCTGTGGCGACAGTATGAATATAGCAACAGGGGAAGAGCGGAAAAGCAGGCCAAGATTTAAGCAAAGCATTCCAACTGTGCGCATAGACTAACTCTTTATGATACAGTTGGCCCAATTGAAAGGAGATTCTTTTCCCTAGACCTTGCTGCAGCGCACCGATTTTAAACCAGTCAATGGTATATAAACTGGCTGCAAACACCTCAATCTCATCTTCATAAATAGCCAAAGATGAGACCTCTACTTTTTCCAATAAGCACTCAATATGAAACCCCAAACCAACACCCACAATCGTCAAGTGTGGTAAAAACCCTTCTCTAAGCAGCCCTAAGCTGACAGAGACAGGTGCCCCCCCCTCTTTTAGCAAAGCTTCTATATGCTGATAGAAAAAGCGTGGTAGGTTATATTGCCCTTTTCCAGGTATAGCAGAAAACTCATGCTCATAGCGCGATATCTGTTCCGGCAATGTCTCATTCAAAAAATGGTTAACTTCAATCTCAGCATAGTGCCGAGCATCACCACGGTAAAGAGAGCGATAACTTAAACAGAGATCAAGTTTTCCTGTTTTTTCAATAAAGGATAGATTAAACTTTTCTAATGCGCAGCCGTTTATTGTCTGATAAATTTCCGGATGAAATGTTTTAAAGTACTGCTCATTCTTTTCACGCCTCTGAAGGAGCGTTAAGGCTGTATCAATTTCACTCATTCCGTTAACCACTGTATCTCCATCAACCGTAAGCTGCTATAGAAGCGCATGGCCTTTAAAGCCATGAAAAGAATAGTCTCTTTTTTTGAAGATGGCAATTTTTGAGCACTGCCAGAGGGCGATGCAGTCAATACTCAAACCCTACACCCCTCTCTCTTTGTATCTAGACACATAACCGACTATAGTCAATGAAGTCCATGTACGACCTATATTAATACCTATATTAATGAATTAATGAAATTGGCCATGATACCCCCTGACGAACTCCATCATCAAATCCTTCATCGGCGCGAAAAAAACCTACTCTTTTTAGAGCGTCACTACCCTACTCTGCACACTCTTGTCAAAGAGGTTCAACTCAACAACATCAAATTGGAAGCAACACCCCAGCCGGATGCTGACAACCTTACCGCTTACAACCTTATCGAGAGCGATCAACGCCTCTACCCAGAATCAGCCCAAGCGTATGCTCATACGGAATACCACGATTTCAAAGCATCCATAGAGACTCAGCCAATCCAGAGCTGGATGCGTCCCAATATTAAAGGCTGTTTTGTTAAAATCCCTAGAGGGTTTCATCAGACCAGAGAGAAAATCTATCAACACTCCAGCTTACAACACAAAGGCGAGTGGCAGGGCACCTACGTTCCAAGCCCAATCCCTATGGTAATTTTTCTTGGCGTGGGACTGGGCTTTCATATTGCACAAGCGGTCGAAGAGCACCTATTTTCCAAAGCCATACTGTTCGAGCCCAACATAGAGCACTTTGCAGCCTCTCTCTATACGACAGATTGGTCAAGCCTTTTTGATCAAGCCGATAAAAAGGGGGTGAGCATTGAGTGGGTCATCTCAGATGAACCGCTCAATGTCCTGATCAACACCCTTTCAAAACGTGCTATAACTCACTTTCCCATCTACCCCTTTTCAGCGCCTTTTTTTCCACATAGAGGGGAGAAGCTGTGGCATCAATCGATAGAGGATATCAAGCTAAGTTATTTTTTACATCAGAGCAAGATAGGCAATCTAGACGATGAGCTGAATCAAATTTGTCAGTGCATCTTTAACGTATGCAATTTTCCGATCTATTTGATTCAAAAAAAGAGCACGCTCAATCCTCTTCCTGCAGCCATTGTCGCAGGCGGCCCCTCTTTAGATCGCAGGCTCAATCAACTAAAAAGCATTGAAAACAGTACCATCATCATATCCGTAGCCTCTACCCTCGTTGCACTCTATCGTTACGGTATCAAACCCGATATTCATATCGCCTTAGAGAGCGATAAAGTAGGCACTGATGTCATCAACGCCATTGGCAATAAGAGATATCTTAAGGAGATTATATTTTATGCTCCAGCTCAAATAAATCCATCCTATGCACGCGCCTTCAAACATCATTACGCTTACTTTCGAAAAGAAGGGGGGTTTCGGTCCTGGTTGAGCAAACCTCAAGGCTTAGAAGTTGACGGCATTCCAAATGCACTCAATTTAGCGGTACTGGTCGCCCAACTGTTAGGG
>JAYPBG010000215.1:5756-6509 GCA_038124075.1 Gammaproteobacteria bacterium | reverse complement strand
ACCGAAATGATTAATCAGTTGAGCGCTGCACTCTCGAGCCAAGCAGAGGCATCACGCCCTATTGAGCGACCAGCAGAGCAGGCGTCCATGGCGGACGCTTCTATGGTGGCGGGGCTTAAAACGCGTGCTGGCGATGAGGGCGGTCAGAGTGAGGGACGAGAGAGGAGAGATAGAGAAGATAGAGAAGATAGAGAAGATAGGAAAAGAGAGACGGCTAAAGCAAAAGGGCGGGCGTTGCTGCTGCAGATGGGCTTTGATCGATCTTTAGTAGATCAGTGGCTTGCAGAGCTATGCAGCAGAGATGGAGATCAAGGTGCTCCTCTCTCTCCTTCTGCCTTCCCTGCTGCCCGACCCCAGTGGTATGAGATTGAAACGCTCCTGTGCAGCAAAACACCCGTTCTGAGCGGTGAGTGTTGGAAAGCGGGGGAACAGAAGCGCTATATTTTTTTAGGGCCTACTGGGGTTGGGAAAACAACTACGATAGGAAAGATCGCCAGTCGATATATTTTAGAGACCCATAGCCCTAATACATTAGCGCTGGTGACAACGGATGTTCTACGTAATGGTGCTGCAGATCATCTTAAACGCTTTGCAAAGCAGTTGGGGTGTGCTTTTTATCGTGTGGCTCAGGGAAAGCCGCTCGATAAAATTTTAATGAAATTAAGGTCAAAGCAGCTGGTGTTGGTCGATACGGCCGGTGTGACGCCGAATGATCCGCTGTGGGAGCGCCACTGTGATCAGTTGCAGTGTTGT
>JAYPBG010000215.1:0-5746 GCA_038124075.1 Gammaproteobacteria bacterium | reverse complement strand
TTCATAGATTTAAATTTAAGCTTTGCTGGAAATGATGCTGGAGCCGGTGTTGGTACTTCCGGCGACTCTGCAGCGTCGAGTGTTGGCCAGTGTGGTGAATGACTATCAGCCTTTTCAATGCGGTATGGCCATTATCTCAAAACTTGATGAGTCATTGAGTATGGGCGAGGTGCTCAGTACCGTGATAGACGGGCCAATGAAGATTGCCTATGTGACAGATGGCATCTCAGTTGCGGATGATCTGCATCAGCCAAAAGCTAACGAATTGATTCGCTTTGCAAAACATCTTGGCGAGCAGGTGGACAGTGATAAAGCGCATCGCTATGCAGGGTCGAATGACGTTCGAGCAGGCAAGGCTTTTGAGATGCTAAACTCAATGTAAAAACATACTAACAATTAGGAACGTTAATATGGTCATGAACTCAGTCCAGGTGATTGCAGTCACGGGCGGAAAAGGTGGTGTTGGTAAAACCAGTGTGTCGGTTAACCTCGCCGTGTCCTTAGCCAATTTAGGTAAAAAAGTGGTGCTGCTCGATGCTGATTTGGGGCTGGCGAATATCGATATTATGTTAGGCCTGAAAGCAAAGTATACATTGCATGACGTGTTAGAAGGGCGTTGTGATCTAACCGATATTTTAATTGATGGTCCTAAAGGGGTCAAAATTGTACCTGCGGCTTCAGGTACGCAAGAGATGGTATCGTTAAGCCCTATGGAGCATGCTGGATTGATCAGTGCATTCAGCCAATTAAACAGTGAAATTGACGTTTTGATTGTTGATACCGCTGCCGGTATCTCGGATACGGTGCTCAGTTTTGTGAATGCGGCTCAAGAGACGCTTATGGTGGTCTGTGATGAGCCAACATCGATTACAGATGCATATGCGTTGATAAAGCTATTGAATCAAAAATATGGGCAGCATCGTTTTAATGTGATAGCCAATATGACACGCACCCAACAGGAGGGGCGTGATCTGTTTATAAAGTTGACCAATGTCACTGATCGCTTTTTGGATGTAGCCTTACAGTTTACGGCCACCATTCCATTTGATGAATCGATGCGTAAAGCGATCAGACGACAGAATGCTGTTGTAGAGCTCTATCCGCGCTGTAAAGCCTCCATGGCGTTTAAAGCCCTTGCACAAAAAGTTGCGGCTTGGCCATTGCCCTCGACGCCAAGAGGGCGTTTGGAGTTTTTTGTTGAGCGTCTGGTGCAAGGCGCTGTGGCTCATTGAAGGCTGTGGCTGATTGAGTGCTGTGGTTCAATTAGGTGTATGAATTGTGTTAAATAGACGAGTATCTGAAGGTTATCTTACATCGGATCAGCCCAAAGTCACACTCGATGACTTAAAGTCGATGGAGTGGGTGATTGACCGGTACGCAGGTTTGGTGAAGCGGATTGCACACCATTTGAAAGCGCGTATGCCTGCCCATGTTTCGGTTGACGATATGATTCAGTCTGGAATGATTGGGCTACTTGAAGCGGCTAGCAAATTTGAAGACACCAAAGGGGCCAGCTTTGAGACCTATGCTGGCATTCGTATTCGTGGCGCCATGCTGGATGAGATGCGCCGTAGCGACTGGGCGCCGAGAAGTGTTTATAAGAATGCTCGGCGTGTTGCCGATGCCATAAAACAGGTGGAGAACCGTACTGGGCGTGACGCAAGAGACAGTGAGATTGCTTCAGAGATGGGGGTTGACACTCAAGAGTACTACTCAATGCTGAAAGATCTTTCGGCAACACGGTTATTTAGTATATCGGAATTGGTCGGTGCAGAAGAGGGCCTCCCATCTGATTCTGATGGCTCTGGCGTCTCAGAGCCGTTGGGTGAGATAGAGCAGGGAGCACTGAGAGGGGCCTTGGCTGTGGCGATTGAGGGGCTGCCAGAGCGTGAAAAGTGGGTTTTGTCGCTCTACTATGATGAGGAGCTGAACCTTCGTGAGATCGGTGAAATTATTGGGGTGAGTGAGTCACGTGTCAGTCAGATTCATTCGCAAGCCGCACACCGGCTCAGAGCAAGGATGGCAAATTGGTCCAGTGGCGAGTAGCACATTCAGGCTTTTTCATAGAATATTTTTATGCTTTTCGAGGATACAAAAAACTGGATTGGTTGTTATCAACGGCTAGACTGATAGTTAGGTAAGCATTGCTCTTGAAGCGCGCTGTTTGCCTTTATGTCGATTATGTCAATGTTTGTTGCATATTAAGTTTTCTGTAAGTGCTGGCTATCTAGTGATGTATAGTGATATGCAGTGATATATAAAGAGAGTATAAGGTTATGTTTTTAACCTAAATGAGTCTTTAACCGTTAATATTATTTTGAATGTGCATAGGCTGCGCTATTCATTGAGTGACGGATTGAGCTGTTCATGTTGTGACTGTAATGAGTTGAAACAGCTTGGTTTTTTAGACGTGTTTGTATTATAAAAGTCGGGTCATGAGATCAATGAAACGTAAAGTTCAATGTACGGAGCGGAGGTCGCTTTGGATAAGAATATGAAAATCCTCATTGTTGATGACTTTTCAACAATGAGACGCATCATCAAAAATTTGTTGCGGGATCTTGGCTTTACCAATACGCAAGAGGCGGATGATGGCAATTCTGCACTACCTATTCTGCAGAGTACGCCCATCGACTTCTTGATCACAGATTGGAATATGCCGGGCATGACGGGTATTGAACTCTTGAAAGCGATCAGGGCTGATTCAAAGCTCCATAACTTACCCATACTGATGGTGACGGCTGAAGCCAAACGAGAGCAGATCATTGAGGCCGCTCAAGCGGGTGTTAATGGTTATGTTGTGAAACCCTTCACGGCGGCAGCACTCAAAGATAAAATTGAGAAGATATTTGAGCGTGTCGATGCATAATGAGGATGGGTTGGTGGTGTTGGGTGAAGCTTTTGTGAAATGTTGAAACAGTTTAACTAGCTAGTTTAACTGACTCATATAAATGCATACATAAATAAAAAATTAATTAATCAATGTAACTTGCTAGTTAATTGAGATAATGATTATAAGTTACATGTGAGATTAATCGGTATTGTTAAGTTATGAACCGTGCAGTGAGTGAGGTTCTGGCTGAAGAGGGACCGATGATCTCATAAAGTGGGATGAGATGGTAATGAGCAACCAACAACAATCAAAAGGCGTGGACATTCCAAGTGGCATTAGCACAATGTACGAGCATGCAAAAGCCGTATTGGAACAGCTTCAAAACGGTGATCAAAGTGCTGCAATGCGCTCGATCGATGATCTCGTTCGAGCACGTGATAAGAGCCTCTTTATAGAGGTAGGGCGCTTGACCCGAAGTTTGCATACTGCTTTAAAAGAGTTTCAGGTCGATGTGGTTGAGTGTGATAAAACCAAAGAAGAGATGACCCGCATTGCAGATGCAACCGATCGCCTTAATTTTGTTATTGAAAAAACTGAGAGTGCAGCCAATAAAACTATGGATATGGTAGAGGATACCATTCCAATTTCTAAGGAGCTGGGTGAGAAGGCGAATCTATTAAAGTCGGATTGGACTCGTTTAATTAAGCGAGAGCTCTCTCCTGATGAGTTTAGAGGGTTGTACAAACAGATGGATCAATTTTTGGATTTTACTTCTGAGAAAACGGAGAAGATTGATAGTAATTTGTCTGATATATTGTTGGCTCAGGATTTTCAGGATTTAACAGGCCAGGTCATTAGAAAAGTCATGAAGTTGGTGCATGATGTAGAGTCCAATTTGGTTGGCTTGGTTAAGATGGCATCCGATGTGGAGAGTATTGCAGGTATTGTGCAGAGTAGTGAGGATTTGGAGCAGGATGAGGAGCATATTAAAAAGAAACGTGCTGATATTGATGATTGGCCCTGTGTGAATTCCAGTGAGCGTTCTGATGTGATGTCCAGTCAAGATGATGTGGATGACCTTCTTTCAAGTTTGGGTTTTTAGTGAGTTGAGGTGATTAAATACTGTTGAATGATCAAAGTATTTGGATGAAGAAAAATAAATGAATAATGAATAATGAATAATGAATAATGGAAGCAGTAGGTAAAAAACAAGTAAATAAATGGCCTAGTGGTTGTTTAAGATAAATAATAATGTTAGATAAAGTGCTAAAATGGTGCGGGGAGTCTTAGGATGAGTTTCGAAGCGGATGAAGAGATATTGCAAGATTTCTTGGTTGAAGCGGGTGAAATTCTAGAGCAGTTGTCAGAGCAGTTGGTCGATTTGGAAAATCGAGGTGATGACAAGGATCTGTTGAATGCAATTTTTCGTGGGTTTCATACCGTAAAAGGGGGGGCTGGTTTTCTTCAGCTAGAGCCTCTTGTTGATCTCTGTCATATTGCAGAAAATGTGTTTGACTGCCTGCGCAATGGGCAGCTCTCGGTTAATGCCGATTTAATGGATGTTGTGCTTCAGTCGTTAGATAAAGTCAATGAGATGTTCAGTATGATCAGTCAGCGTACTGAACCTGAACCCGCCGAACAGAGTTTACTTGATGCACTGCAATCATTTGTCGATATTGCTAATGGGAAAGCAGTGGTTGCACCGTCACCCGAACCTCCTTCTGATAAGCCCGAGATAAGCGATAACGAATTTGAACAGCTTGTTGATGCGCTGCAAGATGACTCTCCTAAAAGCGATGCCTCTAAAAATGATGAACCAGATGCCGTTGCTTCCGCTCAATCAAGCGCCCCTACTGAAAGTGCAGATGATGACCTGTTTGGTTTTGGTGATGAAGGTGCAGGCGCAGAGGAGAGTGATGAGATCTCAGAGGGTGAATTTGAAGCGCTGCTTGATGAGCTGCATGGTAAAGATGGTGCGCCAGGTTCTGGCGAAGCAGCGGCTTCCTCTTCTTCTTCACCTTCACCCTCTGCTCCTGGCTCTTCTGGTCAGGAGGGCGCTGATGGCTTGAGTGCGATTCTTAATAGCGATAAAGAGGAGATTAATGACGACGAATTTGAGGTGCTTCTTGATGCACTGCATGGTAAAGGGCAGCATAAAGGGGCGCCAAATACAGATACGGTCAGCGCACCATCGGACCCATCTGCGTCATCATCAGAAAAAGCACCTGCAACAGAGGCGGAAAGTTCATTGAAGGCCTCAGCAAGTGGTGATGGGAATATAACCGATAATGAGTTTGAAGATCTGTTGGATGAGTTGCACGGTAAAGGAAAAGGTCCTTCTGCGACCAAAGATAGCAGTCCTGTTTCTGATAATAGAGCGTCTGCTGATGATCTTCCTAAGAATGTGACGCCCATTGGTGCTGCTTCAGAACCGAAAAAAGGAAGTGCCCCTACACCAAAACCTTCCAAAGCGGTCTCACCGGTGAAAGATAATGCAATGACCGAAACGACGGTCAGGGTAGATACCAAGCGTCTTGACGACATCATGAATATGGTGGGTGAGCTGGTGCTGGTTAGAAACCGACTTGTTCGGCTGGGGCTGAAAAGTGCTGATGAGGCAATGGCTAAAGCGGTTGCGAATCTTGATGTCGTAACGGCTGATCTGCAAAGCTCTGTCATGAAAACCCGAATGCAACCGATTAAAAAAGTGTTTGGGCGTTTTCCGCGTGTTGTACGAGATCTGGCTCGAAACCTTAAAAAAGAGATTACTTTGGAATTGCAGGGAGAAGAGACCGATCTTGATAAAAACCTGGTAGAGGCACTGGCTGATCCATTGGTGCATTTGGTAAGAAATTCGGTGGATCATGGTATTGAGAAGCCTGAACACCGAGAAAGTGCCGGTAAGCCTCGTGC
>JAYPBG010000214.1:5064-6520 GCA_038124075.1 Gammaproteobacteria bacterium | reverse complement strand
ACCATCTGCCCCCTCCTTCACGAACACTTTACCTCCTGGCTAACAGACCACAACATGCCAAGCAAACCTTTCAAAATTAAAAGCAATGGCCCCACCATTCAGTGCAACTTTACAGAGCTTCGGGAGAGCGAGCTGAACAATAATCCAGCACTGAGCGGCAAAATCAACAACCAAATTCTGGTCTTTCTTGAAGATACAACCAAGCTGGCGCAACAAGCTCAGCATCTAAAGCTGGCTTCGCTCGCCACCTTAACGGCCGGGATTGCACATGAAATACGCAACCCTTTAGGGGCCATCAGCCATGCAGCCCAACTGCTGCTGGAGTCCCCCGACCTCAACAACGCAGACCTAAAATTAGCCACCATTATCCAGCAACACTCCATACGCATGAACAATATTATTGAAAATGTACTCTATCTCTCACGGCGCAAAAAACCGATACCTACCCTATTTGACTTGAACAGATGGCTCGACACCTTTCTTAATAGCTTTAAAGAGAGCTACAGCAAACCCTGTGATATCCGCATAGAACCTCCACGCTTAGAACCTCCGCATGACGTGGTCACCATCAACATGGACAGCAGTCAGCTGTCGCAGGTTTTAACCAACCTTATGGAAAATGGCCTTCGATACAGCAAACAAGAGACAGGCGATGCAACACTCACACTGCGCACCGGTCGCAAACAAGAGAGTGAGCTCCCTTATATTCAAATCCATGACGATGGCCCCGGCATCAGTGCAGAACAACGTACACACCTATTTGAACCTTTCTACACCTCTGAGCCTAAAGGTACAGGGCTTGGGCTCTATCTGGCACGCGAACTATGTGAAATCAACCATGCTCGACTCGACATTAAGCTTGATATGGACACTTCAGAAGCGCCAACGGCTGGCTGCTGTTTTGAGATTATATTTCCTCACCCTAAGAAAAAGCTGCAACATGAGGAGCAAGTATCATGAGCGCACAGAGTGAACGTAAGGTACTTGTTGTTGACGACGAACCCGATATTCGTGAACTGATTGAGATCACGCTGGGCCGCATGTCCATCAATACAGCCCCTGCCAGCTGCGTCAGTGAGGCCAAGCAACGCCTTAAGGCGTCTGCATTCAACCTGGTATTAACCGATATGAAGCTCCCTGATGGCACCGGTATCGAGCTGGTCGAGCACATTCAACAGCACTACTCCGATACACCGGTAGCGGTGATTACCGCATTTGGAAGCATGGATACCGCAATTGACGCACTCAAAGCAGGCGCTTTTGATTTTGTCTCAAAACCGGTCGACTTAACAGACCTTAGAAAGCTCATCGACAGCGCACTGGAGCTGCGTAATACGGCAGGCACGGCATCTAAAGAGAAGGCACCTTTTAGCATACTTGGAGAGTCGCCGGCGATTAAAAATTTACAGTCCCGCATTAAAAAATTGGCTCGAAGTCAGGCTCCTGTTTACATTAA
>JAYPBG010000214.1:0-5046 GCA_038124075.1 Gammaproteobacteria bacterium | reverse complement strand
GCGGCAAAGAGCTGGTCGCCCGCATGATCCACGCACTGGGCCCTCGCAATGAAGCCCCTTTTATACCCGTTAACTGTGGTGCCATTCCCGGAGAACTGATGGAGAGCGAATTTTTTGGGCACAAAAAAGGGAGCTTCACCGGTGCCGTGAGCGATAAAACCGGCCTTTTCCAGGCGGCCGATAGCGGCACACTTTTTCTCGATGAAGTGGCTGATCTACCGCTTCACATGCAGGTCAAGCTGTTGCGTGCCATACAGGAGAAGAGTATCCGGCCCATTGGTGATCAAAAAGAGCGTTCCGTGGATATTCGCATCCTCAGCGCCACCCATAAAGATCTACAGCAACTGGTGGAAGCCGGACATTTTCGACAAGACCTCTTTTACCGAATCAATGTTATTCAGCTGGACGTTCCCCCTCTTAGAGCACGCGAAGGCGATATACACTTATTGGCACACCACGTTCTCAAGCGATTGGCCACTGAATGGGGGATTGAGGACCCTATTCTAGCCCCGTCTGCACAAGACGCCTTAGCGCGTTACTCTTTTCCTGGCAATGTACGAGAACTGGAGAACATATTAGAGCGCGCACTGACACTGTCAGATCAACAGACCATTCTTGAAGAGCACCTCCAGCTGCCCACGCAGACTCAGGTGAACCTACCCACCGAAACGGCACCTAAAGAGGCGGCCCTCAATAACCCCAATAACAGTAACCTCAACAAAACAGCCACTGAGCACTCTGAATCTGCATCAGCACTCACGTCAACGTCCATAGTGCTGGAGGAAGAGCTTGAAAACATTAACGATCTTGAGGCCTATTTGGCGCGCATAGAGAAGCAGGTCATTCTTCTCACGCTGAAAACGACCCGATGGAATCGAACAGCCGCTGCAAAAAAACTGGGCATGACGTTTCGTTCGCTTAGGTATCGACTAAAAAAACTGGATATTGATGAACACTCTGACACGAGTGACACATGATCAGCGATTGCAGCACACATCAGCAGCGAGAGATCGGTTTTCCCCGACTGTTCAGCGCCGTCACACGTGTACGCCCCACTCGATCAATCACCACCCTTTTTGCAAGCGATACATGACCGGGTGCGCAGAAAAGCACGCTGCCAGGTGTCGACTTCAATGTACCATTGGGGCGGATTTTGTAGCGCTTTCTATTGGATATCAGCTGCAGCGCACCCTGATCAACAAAAGGGTACAGCTCCCGATAGAGCCGCTCTCCGGCTGAAAGCCTTCCATCCCTATCCGCATCAACAAACGCAACAACACGCTCGCTCCACACCTTTTGGCACTTAATCTCTGCCACACGGGCTTCAGCACCGCATATGACAATAGGCTCTCCGAGCTGAGCGGCTTTCGCCTTGCTCTGTTGCACCAAGTGAACAATGTCACGCACCGTTTTATCGCTTGTCCACTTTACCCATGTGCGCTGCATAGAAGGTGCAGCCAGGCTACTGATCACCGCGACAATCGACAGGACAATCATAAGCTCAAACAGTGTAAAACCTGCTGCTTTTGAATCTCTTTTCCCTACAGACTTTATAGACATTATATCTCTTAAGACACGCTCACAGCGCCCACATCATCTACTTCTATGGACTTCTATGATACTATTTGGTTAATCCGAGCACACTCAACCAGGGCATCAACCAGGGCAGAGCCATATGGCGCACCGCACTCCAACAGCACCCTTCAATACCCACCCCGATATCATTGTGATCGGTGCCGGTATTATTGGCTTACTGATCGCTAAACAGTTTGCTCAATCAGGTCACACCGTTTTGCTGTTAGAGCGCGGCGCTTCCGGACATGAGGCCTCGCTGGCCGGCGGTGGCATATTATCATCCCTTCAGCCTTGGAAACAATCTAAAGCCATGTCAGCACTCATCGCATGGTCACAGAGGCGCTATTCAACGATAAGCGAGGCGCTTCACCAGGCAACAGGCATCGACCCAGAATTTGAATCCGCTGGGCTGTTGATTGTTGATGAACCCCTTTCTCAAGCGCAGCGCGATAGACTACAAAGCGAACACAGCAGCAGACACTTTTCACAATACTCAGCTCAAGCGCATTTCCCATCGATCAACATCCAGTCGCATGCAGACTATATTGCCCATACAGCACATATTCGTAACCCAAAGTTACTGCTGAGCCTCAAACGGTGGGTAGCCGATCAACCCAATATTCAACTTATCGAACATCAGCACGTCGAGCGTTTTGAGGTGGTAGGCAACAGAATAAACGCTGTACAAACACAGTCAGAACGATTCCAAGCGGGCCATTATGTGATGGCCACCGGCGCATGGTCTAGCCTACTGGCCGAGCAATTTTCTCTGCACCTCCCCATCAAGCCGATTCGCGGCCAAATGTTGAGACTGCGACCATCACACACACCCTTTTCATCTATTTTACTGCACAAAGAGACCTACCTCATCCCACGGCGCAGCGGCAAGGTGCTTGTAGGCAGCACACTGGAAGATTGCGGGTTTGATAAAAGCACCACCGCAGCGGCCTATCAGCAGCTGCTAAAAAATGCGGATCAGATTATGCCTGGCTTAGCCTCCGCTGAGCTGCTCGACCATTGGGCAGGGCTTCGACCTGGCACATCAAGAGACCGCCCCATCATTGACCGTTTACCCAAGATCAAAAACGGCTACATCTGTGCAGGGCATTTTCGCTATGGATTAACCAGCGCGCCTGCCAGCGCCGCACTGCTGCACGCTCTGGTCAACGACAGCGCCCCACCTTCTGGCTTACGTTTTGAGCCGTACCAACTCGAACATCCACCTGAGCACTTAAGCCCTGAAAAAGAAAAAGGCGAGATCACTCCCGCCTTTTTCAATGAGCACCTTTAAAAGCACTCTATTTAATGGGCCTGCTCACCCATGCGTTTTAATCAATCGATTTTAAGTGCTGAAATGGAAAACCGGCCAACGGATTATTAATTGTGGTATCCATACCCTCCATATGTGCGTAACCATGATTCTCTTGCATCAAAGCTCGCACTCTAGAGACGTCACTCTCTTCGGCTTCGACAACAACGAGGTACATCCCCTCCTCAATCGCCGGATGAAACCGGGAGATTTTATAGTGCTCATGCGAAACACCAATAATTCCCCCCACCCAAGCACCAAACATCGTTACCAACACAACGACCAGCAACGTTGCAATCCACCCCAGCCCATTTGGAAATGCCTGCAGTAGATGCAAAGCCGTCGCCAGAAGCAGCCCACCACACAACCCCAATATAGCCCCCTGCTCACCGGAGTGAATAATATCCAGCCTTTGCAGTGGGTTCATGCGGTGAATATGATATTGCTGCAACCCCGCATCATTTCGACCCCAAACATAGAGATTGGAACGTCCCACACCATTGCAGCGCAGGTCCGAAACGACCGATCGTGTTGTTTCCAGATCATCAACAAGATAATATAGACGCTTCATCGCCAAACCCCTTGTGAAGAACAACATCGATTTAAGCACCGACTTAAACAACAGTCACTCTAACAGCCACTACACACTAACAACATCTCCTACTAATTCAGTCTGCGCTTTTTAACACCCACTGTCCAAGTATTAAATCCAATATCCAGAACTCTTTTTTATAACCGACTGCTGTTGACACCCTCCTCTCCCTAAAGGGAAGAGGATTCCTGATACCTATACTGGCTCAGGTTCCAACTTATCGCTAAGTCTTCTGGTTCCTGCTTCAGTGAGATCGGCAACCCAATGCTCTCCACAGGCTAACAAGCGGTGCCCCCGCTCTAATACAGTGTTTGCGGCCACCCAGTCAGCATGCGCTTCAAACCCGCATGCTTCACAGCAAAACTGGGCCTGAGTGAGACGGTTTGCCTTGCTGATATGATTGCATGCCAAACACGTCTGGCTGCTGTATTTCGGGTCGACAAAGATCACGTCGCCGCCTGCCCAGCGCTGCTTGTACTCCAGAAAATCTTTGAACATACCCCAACCTTGATTGAGAATGGCTCGGTTTAAACCTGATTTCTGCTTTACTCGCTTTCCTGGGCTGTCTGCATCTCCTTTCGAGGATTTCGTCATGTTTCTTATCTGCAAGTGCTCTAGCACAATCATGGCGTGGCTTTTGCTGAGTGTGCAAGAGAGCTTATGCAGGGTATCTCGACGAATATTCGCTATCTTCGTATGCAAACGTGTGATTCGCGCTTTTAGTTTTTTCCAGTTCTGGGAAAATCGCTTCTTTTTAGCCAAGCGCCTTTGTAAGCGCTTTACTTTTTTCTGCCAATCGGTGGTATCAATAGGTTCTTCCACTTGCCCATTAGAGACCGTCAGTAGACGTTTAACGCCCATGTCGATACCCACCATGGTCCGAGATGGGTGCTTAGGTGTGGGCACTTCTCTCTCAGTCTGTATTGATACAAACCAGTGTTGTCCTTGCCGGGATACTGTTACGTTCTTAGGTAGACCTTCGATCGCCCTCGACTGCCTAAATCTCAGCCAGCCTATCTTGGGTAGACGGACTCTATTCCCATCTATTTCAAAGCCTTGCGGATAGGTGAATGTATCACTCTCGCCACGCTTTTTGTATTTGGGCAGCTTTTTGTTCGGCTGGCTTTTATCAAAGGCGTCTTTAAAGGCGCGCTCTAACTGCCAAAGGGTTTGTTGTAAGGTTTGAGCAGGAGAACGCTTTAAAAAGCCATACTCCTCACTCGATTTCCAAAGCTTTGTGAACCAGTCCAGTTCATAGTACCAGAGTAAAGGCTGTTTCTCTTTCAGGTAATGTAAGTTAATCTCTAACGCTTTATTCCACAAAAAGCGACAGTTACCCGCATACTGGAAGAGGGTTTGCTCAATCTGAGGATCTATTCTTAACCGAAACTTAAAAGCCTGATGTATCAACATAGAGGCTATTATACTGTTATCTTATCCAGCTTCAAGCTCTGTTTTGACAACATATTCAAAACCGCCAACCTCTATAGCAACCGGTTGGCGAAACCAACCTTTAGTGCTGCTGATCCCCGTCATGAATGACGGGGTTTTGCGCTGCAGTTTTTATATT
>JAYPBG010000213.1:1119-6527 GCA_038124075.1 Gammaproteobacteria bacterium | reverse complement strand
CCCTAACTCATCTCTTTTCAAACCCTTCAAACTCTTCAAACTCTTCAAACTCTTCAAACTCTTCAAACTCTTCAAACTCTTCAAAAACATTAATCTCTTGCGGTCTCTTCTTCACGGCGGATTTGCCGCTTAATCTCTGCAACCACCCGATTGCGTCGGCTTCGCAACTGAAGGGTCAAGCCGATCAGCAGTGCAGCAGAGACCCCATAGGCAGACCAGACATAGACTCCATGCCGCCCCATTGCCAAAAACTCAGAAACATTTTCAAAATACATCGCCTTTCTCTCCACCTATCCTCGTTCTCTCCACCTATCCTCGTTCTCTCCTAGCCCTTTCCCCCTATAAGGGCTCTTACCCAGCGGGTATTGCGCTCACGGTGCAACAGCTCGCTGCGCGCAGAGATCATCAAGAGGGTCGCAAAAAGAAGATAGACCCCCAACACCATCAGTAACAAGGGCCACCACATCTCAGGCGGCATCGCCGGTTTTTCAGTGAGCGTAAAGGTGGCCGGCTGATGCAACGTGTTCCACCAGTTAACCGAATATTTAATAATAGGCAGATTGATCGCCCCAACAATGGCCAGCAGTGAGACCGACTTTGCCGCATCGGCTCGACTCTGAATGGCGCTCCCTAGGGCGATGATCCCCAAATAGAGAAACAGAAGAACCAACATAGAGGTCAATCGCGCATCCCAGACCCACCACGTACCCCATGTCGGTTTGCCCCAAATGGCCCCCGTCATCAGCGCAATCGCAGTAAAAGCAGCACCAATCGGCGCACAGCTCTGGGTTACGATTTCAGCCATCTTCATCTTCCAAATTAAAGTGATTGCACCCGACACCGCCATCATTGCATAGATGCTCAACGCAGCGCCTGCTGCCGGGACATGGATATAGATAATACGAAAGCTGTTCCCTTGCTGATAATCGGCCGGCGCAAACGCCAAACCCCAGATCAAACCAACAGACAAGAGCCCAATAGAGAGCGCAGTGAACCAAGGCAACCACTTACCCGTCAAGTGGTAGAAATATTTTGGTGAGCCGAGCTTATGGTAGTACAGCGTGATAAATTTCCACATTAATAAACAGCTCCCTCGCTATAAAACAGTGATTGAAAACAGTGACTGAAAACAATAACTCATAATAAAACACTCATAAAAAACACTCATAATAAAACACTTACTGCTGACTGACACTGATTCTCAAAGCAACGGCCGTGGCAAACGGAGCCAAAGTGACTGAGAGCGCCAACATGGCCCCCATCAACGCAAGCTGTCCCGACGCACTGTAGCCTTCACCCACGGCCTGTATCGCCCCTGTCGCAAAGATAAGGACCGGTACATAGAGTGGTAGAACAATCAGTGATATCAACACCCCCCCTCTACGAATGCCGACGGTTAGGGCCGCACCGATACTGCTGACCAAACTCAAAACCGGCGTCCCCATCAGCAGAGTGATAAAGAGCGTTTTTGTCTGCTCGACATCAAGAAAAAGCATCAGCGCCAACAGCGGCGACAGCAGCGTGAGCGTCAAACCCGATACCAGCCAATGACTGAACACTTTCACCAGCACCACCAGAAACAGAGGGGTCGAAGAGACCAACATCTGCTCTAGAAAACCGTCATCCAGATCCTGCTTAAAGAGATGCTCAGCCGCCAACAGCGTAGAGAGCAGCGCGGAGACCCAGATAATCCCAGGGGCAATCTCTTTTAAGAGATCCGATTGAGGCGACACACCGATCGGAAACATCGCCACCACCATCAGAAAAAAACAGAGCGGGTTGATCCAAGCGCTGCGCTGACGGGCATAGAGGCGCAACTCATGTTGCAGCAATGTTTTGAGCGGGGCGATCATAGACATCGATCAATCACCTCATCGCTCTGTGAGACTGCTCGCCTACTCGCCTCCCTCCCTAATTGAACCTTCTGCAATGGACAGCTTAGCTGAAGCGCATGATGCGTGGTGACAATCACCGTCCCCCCTTCATGCACATGGGAAGCCAATAAACACTCAAGCTGCTCGACCCCCTTACGGTCAATGGCCGTAAAGGGCTCATCCAGCAACCACAGGGGGGCCGACTCAAGGTAGAGACGTGCCAAAGCGACACGCCGCTTTTGGCCTGCCGACAGCTGATAGCATGAGAGGTCTTCATAGCCCCTCAAACCCACCTTACCCAAAGCCTCCATCGGCGTGCAGCGTGCAGGGCCAGCGCTCAACTCAAGATAGGTCTGCAGATTTTCCAACGGTGTCAGCGCCAGCTTGACGGCAGGCGCATGCCCAATGTAGAGCAGGTGTGCTCGCAGCTCATCCCAAAGCGCCGCTTTTAAGAGGCGGTCATACCAAAAAAGTTCACCCTCAAAATCAGTGAACAACCCCGCCAATATACGGATCAGAGTGGTTTTGCCACTCCCATTGGGCCCTTCGAGCTGATACGCCTTCCCCGCTTCAAAGGTGACTGAGAGACGGTCCAATAACCGTCGATCATCTCGACAGCAGCTGAGCGCTGCGGTTCTCAGCATAGGCTTAGGTCTATTTCGCATCACATGTGATCACTGTGTTCATTGCTTCTGTCATTTACGTACATCTTCACTATTATATCTTGTGAGCCCATATTTGAGCCCACTTGCAACCAGATAGGCCAGCAGGCCATATTAGGATAGCTCAATGACCACATTCCACATCCCGCCCGACATGGAGCGCGTCAGAGAGGCGAGCGGTTCACAACCTATCAGGACCACTCAACCCATCAGCCCGGTTGCGGCCATCCGCCAACTGCTCTCATCCCTGAACATGAAGCAAGGCGACACCCTAGAGGCCGAAGTGGTGAAGGTCAGACCGAATTCTACTCCACCCAGCCAAACAACTGAACCGCCGAATTACCGTGTCGAACTGAAAGTAGCGCAGCAGACCTTTACCGTATTGACCGACACCGCGATAAAAGAGCACGATATCGTTAAACTTCTGCTAAAAAGTGACCGACAGCTGCAACTGCTGGAGGTGCTCCCAAGCAAATTAACTCAGATGATTCAACACGCCACCCAAGGTGCTATTGGCAATCAGCGCAGTTTAACCCCGATATTGGCCAACCTGATCGCACTGCGTGAACAGAGCGTAGGAGCGTGGCTAAAACTGCCTGCTAACAGAGTCACCCTCCCCATAGCCGAACGGCTGTTCACCCAATTGCCTAAGATGCTTGAACAGCTGCAGCAGACACTGCCCTCGAAACAGCAATATCTTAACCAATCTCAACTGCTCCAACTGATCAGCCGCTCAGCGCCCCCCATAACGCAAGCGCTCCACCTGGACAGAGGCGTGCAGACGCTCACCGCTCAATCGGTTGCGCACCACCAACAAAGCACCATCCAACATATGGGTCAATTTCTAGAGCGAACCTTACATCAGATGCAGACACTGCTAAGCCAGGCTTCAGCCAACATGGCCCCGTCACACATGACCCCGTCGCACACCGATATTGAGAAGGACCTAAAAGGCCAACTCCTAAGGATGCAACAGCTCTTTCAAAGCCTGAGCGCTCATCTTAAAGAGCCCGTGCCCAATGACACCCGCACGCAGCGCCTACAAGGAGTCTACAGCCTACTGCTCTATCAGAGCCGCTTTACTACACCACAAAGCGCGGAGCAGCAACAGTCTGTGCAGAGCCCTTCAACGAAGCCCTATCCTCAACCGCCTCCCCCCCTACCTGGCCTCCCCTTTTTCGTCAAGCAACCCAGCGCCTTCTCATCCCTGCTTACCCCTTCGCAAACAGCCAGCCCGCAAAACGCAATCGACCAACTGGTTTTGCAATTAAAAGGGGGCCTAAACCGTTTGCTCTTAACACAGCTCAACAATCTGCAAAATTGGCCCACCAACAACGACGGGGCCCCACGAACCTTCAGTTTCGAACTCCCCATGCAGGACCAGCAGCAACTGCATACGGCACAGGTTCAGCTCGAACGGCGTGATATTCCGCAACTACAAGAGGATGAAAATGGGACAAGCTCCAAGGCCATCAAAGTGGAGGTGTGGAATGTGACACTCAATTTTGATATCGAGCCGTTGGGGCCCCTCTATTTAAAACTGTCACTGCAGATGCCACCAGGGTATCGTGAACAGCCTGAATCGATTCAAGAGAAGCCTGTAAAAGCGATTGCACAGATTTGGGCAGAGAGGGCATCAACCGCCACCTTTACCGACCAGTACACAACACTGCTCAAAGAGATGCTCACAGCCATCGGCTTAGAGGTGCAACAGATCAAGTGCCAACAAGGCACCCTCCCTGAATCAAAAAACAACCTAGAGCACCGCCTCGTTGATTTAAAAACGTAAGGTAAAGTAAAGTAAAGTAAAGTAAAGTAAAGTAAAGTAAGGTAAGGTAAGGTAAGGTAAGGTAAGGATCCATGATATGAGTGATAGGGATAAAGGTAAAGATCAAAACAGAGCACTGCCCTGCACAACAGCAAAACCTGACACACGCAGCATAGAAAACGAATCAAACACCCCCCACGAACGCCTTGCCATCGCACTGGAGTATGACGGAGAAAGCGCCCCCTTTATTACCGCAACCGGTGAAGAGGCCACCGCAGAAGAGATCATCGCCATCGCACAGGCACATAATATTCCATTAATGGAAAACAGCGAGCTTGCTCACCTATTAGCAAAGCTGGAGTTAGGGGATGAAATACCTGAAATCCTCTACCTATCGATTGCCCAGATCATCGCCTTTGTCTATATGCTCCAGGGAAAAGCCCCTACAGATCACTGATATAATATAACAATGGAATACGACGCATTTACATGACATAACAGAAACACTCATAAAGCGTCTATAGACATCAGATTAAATTTTGGTATAATCGTTCAATAAATTCAACACACCAAAAGAACAAACAATTAGAACAGACAACTAGAACAACCATACATACACTATTTTTCATAAAACAGACAAAAAAACAGGCGGTTATAACAATGACATCCATCAGCACACTGCTCACATCTTGTTTTCGAGGCAAAAGCAAAAAACCCGCGGATAGCGCACAGGAAGCACTGCCTAATCAGAGGATGAAAAGTGCGACCATCGTAAAAAGCACCACCTCTCTTACTTCAAAAATATCCAGCGCTCACGTCTCTATGAGCAGCACCAAAAACGACAACCGCACAATGAACCACCTCTTTCAAAAAGAGAACCCGTCACGCAGCGATTCTTTGGCATCCTTTGGCTCTTTGGCATCCTTTGGCTCATACGATCCTTTCGACTTTGCAGAAGAAAGTACAACCGAGCTGTCCAATGGAATACGTCATTCAAAAACTGACACATCATCTCCCCACACAGTTATTGAAACTCAAAACGGCAATAAATACACACTGCTCAACTCGTTAAACAACAATGAACAGCAGCAATACAGTGAAACC
>JAYPBG010000213.1:0-1109 GCA_038124075.1 Gammaproteobacteria bacterium | reverse complement strand
TCGAAAAGCCATCCAAAGAGCGCTCATCAACAGAGTCTTTCAAAAAGTGTGTCATTGGCACAGGCCAATTTGGAAAAGTTCGATTAGCAACATCAGACGATGGAACACTGGTGGCCGTTAAAAAGATCAGCGACATCGAGAGTGCGGAAAAAGAGATAAAAGCCAACGAAATGATCAACGAGCGCTTGCCCGAAAACAGTCGAATCGCAACACTTCTGGACTACGCCATTACCACCGATAAGAATGGCGACGCGTGCGCCTACCTTTTTCAAAGCTTAGTGGTCGGCAAGACTCTAGACCGTGCTTTACAAGAAAATAACAGCAGCAGCAGCACGCTTCAAGATGAACCTATTAACCATGAAACCAAAGTGAATTGGGCTGTCGATCTATGCTCCACAGTAAATGATCTACACAATAACGGGCTGTACAGTTACGATATAAAGCCCCAAAATCTTATGCTGGATTTCTCAAAGAGTGAGTCAGGGGAGCTTATCATGGTCGATTTGGGCTCTCTTAAAACTGAAGAGTATGTAAAAAAACACACAGAACGCACCGTAGAATTTTCACCACCTGAAAATCTATCTAAGGGCGGACGCGCTTATGACGCCTTCTCAACCGGGCTAACACTTTGGTTAATGGACGGCAATACAAACCCTCTAGAACTCTTACCTGATGGCGGTAAAGAATCGCGCTTTTACAAACAAGCACAAAGAGAGAGAACAATCGGCCAATCGCCAAATGCACTTTTGAAAAGTGGAGGCCAAGAAGCCAATAAGTTTCTAGGTATGATCAACCAAGCAAAAGCATCTTCATCCCCCTGCGTGAAAGATATTGCTCTGCAGCTGATGCACCCTAACGCTGACGAGCGCATGAGCATTGAAGATGCTTTGAGCAAACTCTTAAATATGCAGAAAGGATAATAAGCAACATAACAAGCAACATACAAGAAAAACACCCATGCAGATCAAGAATAACACATACAAAAATGTACACATTGAGAGATGTAATAACAAAAAAAGCGGTCTTGATCTGCACCTACGCAAGAATGTTGAGCCCAACCCGCTCGCCTCGATAAAAAACAGCCGAACAGCACCACACCCTCTTTACTC
>JAYPBG010000212.1:5554-6538 GCA_038124075.1 Gammaproteobacteria bacterium | reverse complement strand
GTTGTAGATGATGAGGTCGAGGCCCTGCGTTTTGCGACCCAACTGCTGCACTATATACCCGATAACAACCGCTCTTTTGCACCTTATCAGCCTACCTCGGATCCATTAACGCGCAAAACATTGGATGTGGATATTCTGCTGAGAAAAGCGATCAACTCCCCAACAGGGTATAACACACCCATTGATGTTACGCTTATTATTCAGCAGCTTTGCGATCATGGGGACTGCTTAGAGTTTCAGCCAGACCGTGCTAGAAATACGGTCTGTGCGTTTGGGCGTTTAGGAGGGCATGTGATTGGCTTCTGTGCAAATAACAGTGCGGTGGCGTCGGGGCAGATTGATATTGATGCCGCTTATAAAAATGCGCGCTTTATCCGTTTTTGCAATCTTTACAATATCCCCATGATCTTTATGGAAGATACCACTGGCTTTTTACCTGGCACTGAGCAGGAGCAGCGAGGCATTGTGCATGCAGGGCGTGCGATGTTGGACGCCATTGTGGACCTGCGCACCCCGCGCTTCTTATTGATCATACGCAATGCATTTGGCGGCGCTTATGCGGCGTTTAATAACTACAATACCGGTGCCGATCTGGTTTTGGCGCTGCCAACCACCCGTGTAGCGGTGATGGGGCCTGCAGGCAAAGAGTTTGTTTATAAACGTGAGTTGCGCACACTGAGAGATGAATATCAACGGCGCTTAAAAGCGCTGGATGGTGAGCACCTAAATGAGCCTGCGTCTACCGTAGAGCGTTCAAAAGCGGAGTTGGCGCAGTGGTTAAAAGAGGAGGAGGGTAAGCTGGGTGTACGCTATGAAGAGGAGATTATGAATCCGAATGAGGCGTTGAGTTTAGGTTCCATCTCTCAAATCGTGATGCCGACCGATCTCAGGCAGGTGCTGGGTGAAAATATGCTTGACTGCATTAAGCACTACAGGCCCACCCCGATGCAGGCGGTTCAGCGAGAGTTTTATTAAGAAGAGTAT
>JAYPBG010000212.1:0-5454 GCA_038124075.1 Gammaproteobacteria bacterium | reverse complement strand
TAAGAAGGGTATTAAGAAGGGTATTAAGAAGGGTATTAAGAAGGGTATTAAGAAGGGTATTAAGAAGAGTGTGCGGGGCTCTTTTAATGTTTAAGCCTGAAAAAACGATAATGGAACGGTAAAATAGGTGTTGAGATGAGCCAAGCCTCGATAGAGAAACGTCGTAAAAGTAAAAAACGTCGAACCACTCATGCGTTTTCAGACAGATCAGAGCAGCAGAGTGCCCTATTAAAAAAAGGTGCGCTGTTAGAGCCAGGATTGTTAGAAGCAGGATTAGAGCCAGGAATGATGCCAGCAGATTATGCCACTATGAAATGGAAAAATGAGTTTGATTGCACCCACCTTCGCCCACTGATTATATGCCGAGGCCCTGTTCGTAAAGAGGCCATGGATATTTTTGAGCGTATGGGCATACACTATTATGGAATTTTGCTCTCAGAGAAAGACTCTGTCATGCAAGCCCGTGCATTGGCGCCTGAGTTGCGACAGGTTAAAGACCCTGAGCGTGTGCACCGCGTGACAGATTACAGCGGTGTTGATAAGCAGGAGCGGTTAAAGCGTATTGATGAGATCTTACGCATTGCCAAGGAGAATGACTATAATGCGATTTTTGCGGGTTATGGTTTTATGGCAGAGGATGAAGTGATGGTCTCAGCCGTTGAGCGCGCTGGTTTGCGCTTTATCGGTCCTTGCAGCCGTACGGTAAAATCGGCTGGGCAGAAAGATGAAGCGAAACGCATCGCTGAATCTGTTGGGGTGACCACCATTCCTGGCATGGATCAACTGGCTTCAGCCACCTTGTTGGCAGAGTACCCAACGTTTATTGATCTAAAGCGTGTTGCCGATATCAACCATTTAGAGGTTGATTTTAATCACTGGATGCATGAGCAAAATATGCATCTTATTGCCCATGCCGTCCTTGAGAGCGCTATGGCACGGGGTATTGACCTTTTTACAATAGAGGCACTCGGGGCTCAAGCGGTTAAAGAGATCAGCAAAATCTACCGTGAATTTCCAGAGAATCGGGTTCGTATGAAAGCGGTACTGGGAGGCGGCGGAAAAGGTCAGCGTATCGTGGCATCGCCCGCTGAATTTGAAGGTGATCTCACTCAAAGAATTGAGCGGGCTACGCAAGAGGTGCCTATGCTGGTTCAGGCGATTCTCAGTGCGGTGAAAGCGACCGGAAAAGGCGATAACAAAAACCTTTTAATCGAGCTTAATATTGAGACCACGCGGCACCAAGAGGTGCAGCTGGTCGGAAACGGTGATTGGGCTATTGCTTTAGGTGCCCGAGACTGTTCACTTCAAATGCATGAGCAGAAGTTAGTGGAGTTATCTCAGACCTCTGAAGGGCTGGATAACGCCATCGCTGAGCTTAGACGCCATGGTGCTAACGACGAAGCCAATGTTGAGTCGGCCATAGAGGCGTTAGATGCGGATAAAGCGATCTTAACGAAAATGGAGTCTGAAGCGGTCCGGTTTGCTCAAGAGGTGGGTTTGGACTCAGTCTCTACGTTTGAGTGTATTGTCGATGCCCATCAACACTTTTTTATGGAGATGAATACTCGGATTCAGGTTGAGCACCGTGTAACAGAGCTCTGTTACGACCTTCAATTTACCGATCCAGATAATAGCTCTGTCTACTTTACCGTAGAGTCCATTGTTGAACTGATGGTGCTGCTCGCCTGTCATAAAGAGAGGCTGCCGAAGCCGGTGCGAGTCCCTAAGGCGGTGGCATCGGTCGAACTGCGTCTGAATGCGACTGACCACGCGTTACAGCCGCACCCAGGCGGTGATATCAGCTACTGGTCAGAGGCGGGTGCTGATGAGTTGCGTGATGACCAAGGTATCTCGATGCGTAATCCGGATACCGGTCAATTTATCACCTACACCATCTCGGGTGCTTATGACAGCAACATTGCGTTGTTGCTTACCGATGCGTCGAGTAAACGGGCTTCAATTGAAAAGATCATTGAAATTGTCCGGCGCACACGTCTGTGTGGTCATAACTTGAAGACCAATCTCGATTTTCACTATGGTGTGCTGAATTGGCTGTTGTACAACAGTCTTTATGCAAAGGTAACAACGGCATTTATTAAGCCCTATTTAACCTTAGTGGGCTTAGTGTTGCAGCAGGTAAAAAAACTTGATTTGAACGTATTGTTGCCGTTATTGCAGAAGCAGTACATCGCTCAAGGGTGTGATGCAGCCGCTGCAAAAGCAATACTTGGAAAAAAAGAGACGCTTATTTTGCGCCCTCTAAACAGGTTAATGCAGCGACCGCACCTGTTGTCGGCGTGGCTCTCTTGCGTAAAACCGGCCATAACGTTTACGGATGAAGGCTATGAGTGGCGCTCCAATCCTGTCGATCTTCTGCTGGAGACCTATCATCTGCTGAATATGGACTGGCAGCCTGAGCTGCCCAGTGCGTATGTGATTTGGGCGCATGATCATCAACTGCTGCAAGAGGCCAAGCAGTTTTATGAGGACCTCAGCAGCCATCTGCCGGAGTCCTTTTCATCACTGAGTTATGCAGAGCTTGATGCACAGTTGAGAACTGAGCGCAAACCCTCCAGCCTCGCCTCTGTGGATGATGCGCTTTGGTCCTCCATTCGTGCGGCCCATAAGGGGCACCAGTTGGGATTGGACCTGCTTGCTTTAATACCGCTTATTGCAAAAGAGATTGGGTTTTACGATCTTAAGGTGGATGAGCAGCAACGTGTCTGCTACCCCGATCCTTCAAAGGTTGATCTTCAGAGCAATGCGCTGCATAAGGCGATGTTGCAGTGTCTTGAACCGTTGCCCGATATGACCAGCGATGAAATTCTTTCTGTTTCTGGGGGTATGTTCTACCTGCAATCGGGGCCTGATCAGCCACCGTTTATTGAAGAAGGGCAGCACTTCAAGAAAGGTGATCCGCTCTACATCATCGAAGTGATGAAGATGTTTAATACGGTTGAAGCCCCTTTTTCAGGCAGGGTCGATAAAATATTAATGGATAACCATCATGGTGAAATTGTAAAGCGTGGTCAGCCGCTCTTTAAGGTGACGCCTGATCAAGAGGCTCAAACAGTGGATGAAGATCATCGGGAGAGCGGTTTTGAGTTTTCATCTCGCTGGGTGGCCAGGTTGCTGTCGTGAAGGGGCTGCTGCATAAGCGGCCTCCCCTGGTCTCCTTTTCATGCCCTTTTCATGTTTCTCATGTTTTTTTCATGTTATAGCAAATCGTCGGTAGCTGGGTGGGTTGTCGTGGAAGAGTTGGAGCGATACAGGTGAATGGTGGTGTCGACGGCAGCGTGATCGCTTACGTACTTGCCTTTCTCTGTTGGCGAGCAGGGCTCTAGCACTCGCCCCGAGATGGTAAATCTCGAGCAATCTGTTGGTGGGATAAAATATACACAGTCTATTGCGCCATGATCTTTATAAGTCTCCTGCATCTCTTCATCTGAAAGGGTGTGGGCATTCAGCTCCTGATTCAATACTTGACACATATCATCATATTCGATGTTGTCAATTATTTTGGGTCTTTGCGGTCTGTTCATATCGCCCATTAATAGGATGGGTACATTTGGGTGTTCTTTCTTGAGTATTTTTAGCTCTTCGATCATTTCATCGCGTTGTCCTTCACGTATTATGGGGTTATACGATTCCAAGTGTGTATTGCATACAATAACTTCTTCGTTTGTCCTCTTATCAATGAGATGAGCAATTAAAAGTCCATCGACTCTGCATCCACCAAAAAGAGCGTGATAGGCTTTTCTATAATTAGGCCTGTTGTCTACTTTAGAGCTGCTTTTAACAGGTGGCTCTGGGTCTTGTGTAGCGTTCATGCCCGTGAATAATTGGTAAGACTTGACCAGGCCGTGTATAGGCAGCTCCAATATGTCGCCTAGAGTGTTGAACGTGTGCAGAAAGGCTGAAGAGAAATGTGCTTGATTTTCCTTGGAGTATGTTTTGATGCGCGGTGGGTGCTTTGGGTGTATCGCATAGATATCAGGGCGAATGTTAATGTTGAGCCCATACCACTTAAGTATATTTGGGTGTGAAAATGGAAGTAAATTACGGCAATAAGATAAAAACTTTGAGGGTGTGGATCTTGTTTTTGAATCTGGTTTTGATTGTTCAGCGGCTCTATTTGTTTGCTGATAGAGCGTCCTGGCGGGGAACATGTTGTAGTTGTTTGGGGTGTAATCTCGGTCATATATTGCATAATTGTCGGCATCTATTTGAATAACCCCTCTTTCTTTAAAATACCTTGCGTTGTCACGTGTTGATTCCTGTGTTGCCGTGATGTGTGCGCCATTAAGTATGTGCAGTGTTACCAGGTTTTTTTTTCGTCTCTTTTCGTCTTTTTCAATGTTTTCGAGACGGTTCACTTGTATTGCTGTCCACTCTAATAGGTTGTGGGTGCAGGCATGGATTGATTGTTCTTTGTGTTGATTCCCTAGGCGGTGTTGAGGTGTGGTTGTGCGCATATCAATGGTGTGGTAGGTTGGAGCGTTAGAGGAGGTAGGTGTAAGCTTTGTATCGTGATTGTTTTGATCTTTGAATAGCCCTCTGAAAAGGTTGCAAGGTTGTGTTGTAAGGAAGTTTATCATCTTTTCTCTCTCCTTGAATGTTTTATGTTTTTGATTTGATAAATGCTGTTTGCGCTTCCTGCGCTCAGTTTTACTTCTCTACGGTTTAGGTGTTTGAATTTTGGTTACCTCTTCTGGTTGTCTTTTGATTGTGTGATTTTGATTGTGTGATTTTGGTTGTGTGATTTTGGTTGTGTGAAAGCTCCAGTTTAAAAGGCTTGGTAACAGGTTGCAAGGTGAATTTGTTGTGGTAGATAGTATTGTGGGCGATGGTGTTATGATAGAGGGTGCAATAGCGGGGTAGGGTGTATCAGGCTTAAAGGTTGTCTCGCCACAGCAGCTGTTTTAAGACATCACTGGTCTCACGGGTATTTTCAGATATTTGAATGGCGAGCTGCTTCATGAAGTGGTAGCCTGCTTGCGTATTGTTCTCTAAGTAGGCCTCTAGGGCTTTTCCATTGATTTGAATCAGCTCAGCAGGGCCATGGCTGCGGATGGTTGCGGTTCGTGGGGCTTTGGTTAGCCAGGCCATCTCACCCAAGATGCCCTTGCCTTTGGTTGAGATCACCACTTCGTCGCTGATCTGTTTGCTGGCTGAGGAGACGATCTCTAAATAGCCTTTGCAGATAATAAAGATGTCGAAGTTATCCCAATCTTTTTCGTTCATAACGATATCACCATCATCTAAGATGTGATACGTGCAGTATCGAGCCACCTCTTCCAGTTGCAGCAGAGAGAGGCCAGAAAACAGTCGAGTCAGCTTCAGTTGGTCGATGATCATAGGGTTTTGGTCGTCTATATATACTATGTTGCTATGATATGTCTCTTTAATATGTCGTTTTAATGTGGCTGGTTTTGCTTTACTTTACTTTATCTA
>JAYPBG010000211.1:0-6549 GCA_038124075.1 Gammaproteobacteria bacterium | reverse complement strand
GCTTAGATCCGATTGGCATCGTTTTCTTTTGCCGATTCTTTGCTATAAAAAGCGTGTTTCAATAAAAGAGGTCGGTTTAAACTGGCATCCAAGAGTACACGGCTCTTCTAACTTTGGTTTAAAGCGGTTCCCTATTTCATTAGCAAATATGGTAGCCGTAAAACTAAAGCTGGATTTTGGTCAATGCCCAATGCTGTTAATGGGGTGGTTGGCACTCTATCTTATCTCGTTTGCACTTCTCATTCTCGTGGTTTGGGGGATGACACCGGTAGATAACGTAAAACTGTTGCAGCTTGAGGTTGGTGTTATGGTCGCTTTTATCACCAGTTCGTTCATACTGCTTGGAATAGGGGCTGTTGCTGAAATCTTGTTGAGTGCTAAGAGAAAAGGGTCAACATGACGCGTAGGAAACCAGTGGTAGCCAGCTTTTTTAAGCTTTTTTAGATAGATATTTGACTTTATGTAATTTTAGTTCAACGTTTACATTGCAATGGTATCAAAATGAAAATCTGTCTTTTTTCATCAGTATATGCACTGAGTGAAGATGATAAGCATGCTGCATTTTTAGTAGAAAGTAACCGCCACCTTTTAGAGCAAGGGCACGAGGTCCACGTATTGGCCCCAAGCTTTGAAGGCCTTAAAAGCCATGTTATTAAAGGGGTTAAGGTACATAGGTTCAGGTATTTCTTCGCAAAATGGGAACATCTGACTCATGGAGAAGGTGCACCCAATCGTGTACAAAATATTTTCTACTTAATGATTGCCGCATTTTATATTTTGTTCGGAACCATTGCGGCTATCCGTCCATGTACACTGGCCATTTCCTCATGCGATATGGGGATGGGCTGCAAAACTTGTTACCGGTGTACCTATGGTGCTTGTATTTCATGGCGCTGAACTTCTGCTAAGTAAGCGCTTTCCATTTGTAAATCCAGTACTTAAATTCTTCATTAAACGTTCAGAAGCTCTATTATGCAACTCCAGCTATACAGCAGGTCAGTTGAGAAAGATTACGAACAAAAAAGTCAATATAATACCCTACGGCTGCTCGATTGATGTAAAAGAGGGCGTCGAAACAGAGAGCACCGAAAACGAATCAGAGGTGCCCGAAAAGCATATTCTATTTGTAGGGCGCTTGATTGAACGAAAAGGGTTGCCCTATTTGATAAGGGCGATGGACTCAATTGTAAAACAGCGCCCTCATGACCGGATAATGCTGCATATTGTAGGAACAGGGCCTGAGCAGTGCATGGTTGATGAATTGGTTGCCTCCTTGAAGCTCTCACCTCATATTGTTTTTCACGGCGTGGTATCCGATGAAGATCTCGTTTCGCTCTACCGATCGGCCGATGTATTTGTATTGCCTTCGATCATGGACAAAAAAGGAGATACAGAAGGGCTGGGCGTAGTGTTGGTGGAAGCGATGAGCTTTTTAACCCCTGTTGTAGCATCAGATGTTGGTGGGATTTCTGATGTTGTGATATCTGAGAAAACGGGCATGCTGGTCCCTGAGAAGGCGCCCCAAGCTTTGGCCGAGGCCATAATAAAGATATTAGATGATGAGTCGTTTGCGAAAGAACTGACTGAAAATGCTTTATCGCATGTTCAAGGCTACTTTGATTGGCAAAGAATTGTGAACGAAGTGATTAAAATATCAAAAGAAGCCCAGTGTGGATTGGAAATGAGTAGATGAAAGATTTTATTCAAAGAGTATCAAAATCGCCATGGATTTTAGTCTATATAGGCATAGTGTTCGTTATAGGATGGGTGAGCATTAAGGGTGTATTGCCGGCCTATAAGTCACCGGATTCACGTCTATATGCCTCTTCTTTTGGCTACCCTGCAATGCTAAGACGATTAGGACAGCCCATTCCTGTTGATGTTATTTCTCCAGAGTCGCGCTCCTTCGATAGGATGATTTCCGGAGTGGGTAAGATGACGTACTACCATAGGGTGCCGGTCAGATTCCCTGAAGTCGGTGTGGTTACCCAGGTAGTCAAAGAGAAAGGTGATAAAGTCAAGCGTGGGGAGATATTGTTCCAACTTCACCCTGGAGGCTATACAGCGAAAATTGCACAGTTAGATCTAAAACTTAAAAAAACAGAATTAAGTAAAACCGAGAAGGACTATTTACGAGAAAAGAGAGCATTTGAAGAAGGTGTTACTTCCTTAACGGATTTTGATGCCTATAAAATAAACTATCAAAAAGCCTTAGTCGAATACCGAAAAGCAGAAGAGAGCTATTATGGTTCACTGCTTTCATTGAGTTCGAGAGTTAATCGAGCCAATCGTGATCAATGGCAGACCAAAAAAGTAGATGATCAGAGTGATATGGAGCGTAAAAAAGAGGGTACCTCTTTATCTGAAGAGCTTAATGAGCAAGGCATCTTATCGATTGTATCGACGCTTGAAGGAACGTTGGCCGAATTCTCAGTTGTTGAAGGACAGGTATTGATGAATGGTGTTAGGGGAGAAATGGTGGTGATTGGTGATCGACTGCTGTTTGCTGGCCGATTTGATCAAAGATATTATTCAAAACTTGCATTAGGTGATAAAGCACTGATTCGGCTTGAAGCGTTTCAGGGAATTACACTGGATGCATCAATAGAGCATATCGATCACCATGTACAGCAGGGTAGGCAGAATATTAAGACAGTAACAGCCTGGTTTACCATTCACACACAAGATGATAGCCGTCGTTTGAACAAGATTATTGAAGGGATGAATGGATTTGTAGAGATTGTTCGATCTGAAGAGAAAATAGCTATACCAGAAAGTGCTCTTTTATGATCCTCGGGACGCAGTGTCATGGTGCTTGTAGCAGACAATCAAGAGAGGGTAAGCATTCGGCCTGTAGAGTACGATATCATGGAAAATGGCTGGATAGGCATTACGGATGGTTTAAACAGTGAGGATAAGGTCATTATCTCAGGGCAAGTGGCTCTTCATGAGGGTGATCATATCAGGATAAAGAATGATTAGAAATAACCTGATACAGTTTTGCCTATCGGTAGCGTTGCTCACAGTGGTGCTCGGATATTCCAATAACTCTATTGAGGCAATGGTACGACACTCGGACTTTGAACCTTTTGAGCGATTGGACCAAATTGATCGGGGGTATATTACAGAAGATCATCGGTATACTCTATTTTTAGCCTCAGCACAAGTAGAAAACAGTACAAACACTGAACAAACTGAACAAACTGAGCAAACTGAGCAAACTGAGCAAACTGAGCAAACTGAGCAAACTGAGCATATAAGAGATGAGCGCTTGAGTGGTGAAAGCAGCCACTCTATTGCAAGCATTGAAAGTAAGGATCAAGAAGGAAAGGTTCAGCCTGACTCCTCTGATCATTCAGATTCACTAGGTTTGAATAATACTGACTTAAGCTTAGAGGCTTTTATTAATATTGCACTTGAGCGGAGCACTCGTGTCACTACCGCTCAAGAAGCGGAAGAGGTGGCCCAGCTAAAACAGACGCTTACTCAATCCAAATACCATGGTGATCTGGGATTTACATTCGGAGGTAATTATGAGGATTCAGATAATTTAGAGGATGCGTTACCTGGCACAGAAGATAATAGGCTTTTCATGCAGCTCAACTGGACTGCGCCTTGGGGACATAAAGGTGATCTGGTTGATGATGATAAGATAGCGGGTAAAGAGCGTACCGTACGTGCTTTTGAGCGGACCATGGCTGAAAAGGGCATTACTTTGGATGTTATAGCAGCCTATTTTGATGTGGTACTGCAAGAAGAGATCCATAGGATTCATATGGCTTCTGAGTTGGCAGCTCAGGAACGGTATGACCAATTGAAAAAACGCTTTGAATTGGGTAAAGCCTCTCAGTGGGAGTTGATCAGTGAAGAATCTCATGCATTAAGCAAAAAGCGAGAGGTGGCTGAAAAAGAGTCAGAAATTGAAAAAAAGAGGAACATATTTGAAGGTGTTATTAATGTTAAGCTATCTGATGAATCTAGCTTAGAAGATCGACTGGTGTATGAAGAGATTTCAACCCGTATCGCGCGGGTATTGCACAGACCAGATGAAAATACCCCCAATTTTTCAAATGCTCCCGAAGTCAGACGTATTCAAGCTAAAATAGAGCAGGCTGATCATGAAATTAACAAAACTAAAAAGAGATGGAAACCAAAGTTTACCATGAGCGTTGCGCATACATTAGATCATCTGATCGATAACGACGATGAAAAAGAGCTGATCGCAAACGTATCCATGCATCTACCCATCCCGAGTTTTGATGAGAATAAACAAAAAAAACAGCTCGAGGATATAGAAAAACGCAATCTTTCTAATGCCTTAAGTCTGGAAATAAAGCGCCTTCAGAATGAATGGCAGTCTATGTTGTTTGATATGAATGTATTAGAGAATCAGATAAGGATCCTAAAAGATATTATAGATAATAGCATTAGAGAGATGAATGTTGCCCTAGAAAGCTATCGAATTGGAAAGCTGACCGTTTTAGATCTACAGCTTATTGAACTTAAAAAAGTGGAGCATGAAGAGAATTACTATAGAAAACTGTATGATCTGATGGTTCTATTTTATCGAATGGAAACAATTTGGAACTATTGTCGATAGATTAAGAACGGTTTTCACTGAACATATCTTTTTTCTGGGAATATATAGAAATGAAAATAGATAACAGGTCTATCTTTTGGGTAAAGCTTGCAGTCAGTACTTTTTTGGTCGTGCTCCTTGTTTATATGTCTGATATAGATCGTGTCAAAGAGAATTTTTCATCTATTCCTTTATATGCAGTAGTATTGGCTTGGGTGTACTACTCATTTTGCCAACTGCTTTCTGCACACAGGTGGCAGCTTCTCCTTACAGCTAAAAATATCCATGTACCCATTCGAAAGCTCTTCTCGTTTTACATGGTCGGCATGTTTTTGAATAACTTTCTACCGGGCGCTGTTGGTGGGGATGTTGTTAAAACCTACGATCTCTATAAATATATAAAAGATGTAAATGCCTCAGCGTCTACTGTTTTTCTTGAGAGATTTTCTGGTTTGGTTGGTCTAACAATCATATCCGTTGCTGCGCTCTTTTTTTATATGACCTCAATGGATTCACTTCTTGTGGTTGGGGTTGTTTTATCTGTCGTTGTTTTTTTGGTTGTGGTCAGTATATGCCTTTGGTCACATCGGGTTTTTTCTTTGGCCAACAGATTCTACTCTAAGGTGTTTCCAGAAAAGATCGGTCAACGCTTAAATGCAATTCATGAAGCAGTATACAGTTATCGGTTTCATAAAAAAACCATGGCTCAAACCGTTGTCTACTCAATTATCATACAGCTTCTTTTCGCGCTCTATTATGGATTAGCAGCGCTTGTATTGGGGATCGATGTTAATATATTCTATTTTATCCTATTTTTACCGGTTATAACGATCGTGACTATGGTTCCAATCTCAATAGGTGGGCTTGGTATTCGAGAGATGGCCATGGTCCTTCTTTTTGCAGAAGTGGGGGTTTCCAGTGCTGATATATTGTCAATCTCCCTGTCTGTTCATTTTATTAATACCGCTCTGAGCTTGTGGGGAGGCGCAATATTTGCGTTTAGAAAAAGAGAGCAGCAAGCTCATCAAGAAAGTCCATCATTAAGAGGGATCAATGAATAAACGGATCATGTTGTCCATTTGGCAACGTTTTTTATCACTCTTTTTAATCGATAGATCCATATATCTTTATATTGTTGGTATTCTAGGTGTTGTATTCGGTTTATCGCTCGATTGGTATTCGTTGCCCAGTCGTGTATTTGAAGGCGGCGAATGGGCTGTAACGGAAGAAATTCCGTTCAGTGTATATGCTATTAAATCTATAGCCATCTTTTTGACGGCAGCTGTCATCGTATTTCAATTTCAAGGTAACGTTCACATGGCTTCAAAATGCCTATGGTTGATCGTCCTCAGTCTCATCTTTCTTCCTATTATAATGTTGCTCTTTGAGATGGACTTTCAGGTAAAAGCAAAGATCATTTATCGAGGGATGGAGAGAGTTGTACAATTAATTGATCAGAGTCATATTCATCAGCTTGAATCATTTCGTTGGTATCAAGCTTTGAGTGGAAGCCCGCTCAGTCTTGGTCAGGACTCGTTAATGTTTGATGTAGAGTACCTCAATGCTGAGTTGTTGCTTCCTCAAAACAGTGCGTTTATTGTTCCATACGTTTTGGGTGTTTCTAATGAGTGGCTCGCTTTTGTTAATCGAGGTTGGCCAATATGCCTATTCTCGTCAGCGTTATGGTTGATGGGGTACTATTTAAATCAATCAAATTCACATAAGCGTTTTCTTAAAGAGTCTGGGTGGATGTTTCTATTCAGCGGTATACTGTCTTTATTACTCTTTATGCCCTACTTAATATCACAGTACCAGTTCAATAAAGGTGAATACTATTTGGCTAAGAATGAGCATGACCTTGCTTTTCAGGCCATTGCTAGCGCAATGGCATTGGATTCTTCTGCACATCACTCCCTTGATAAGATATCGAGATTGGGTCACCTGATGATAGAAAATGGTTGCTCCACATG
>JAYPBG010000210.1:2379-6563 GCA_038124075.1 Gammaproteobacteria bacterium | reverse complement strand
CTCCGATCCTGCTCTTTTGCTACCTGGCCATCCCTATCTGGGATATGATCGTGTTCACTCTGCAGAAGCTCTCCGTATGGGCCAACGAACACCTGCTCGCACTCATCGATATTCCCGCACATATTAATGGCATTGAGGTATCCATTCCTTACGGTCAATTTGAAGTTGCGGGGGGTTGCAGCGGCCTTCGCTATTTTCTTGTCTCTCTGACATTGGCCGCGCTCTATGGCTACCTCTACTACGACGCGCTCTCACATCGATTAGCCCTCATCCTCTTTTCCATGCTGGTTGCGATCACCTTCAACTGGATTAGGATTTTTATGATCATCGTGATCGGCTATCAGACCCGAATGGAGAGCAGCCTGGTCCACTCACATGAGACCTTTGGCTGGATTCTGTTTGCTTTTGCGCTCATCCCCATTTTTATATTGGCCAACCGCTTATCTCCCGAGCCTGAACCCAAAGCCGAATCACTGCAGGTGGAACCACCAAACGCCTGCCCTCCCCCCTCTCTTACCGCCCGACAGCCCAGCCTGGCTGCATTCAGCCTCGCTTTAGCCCTGCTCGCGCTGGGCCCCTTGAGCGCCTACCTCTTAAAAAACAGCATCACCGTACCAGAGCACTACCCTCTGCATGTACCCTATACGTTAGGCGATTGGCAACAAGTGCCTACTCCCAAGAACAAGAATGGCAACCAAACAGTGCCCCCCCTGTCCGCGCAATGGAAACCCAACTATTTTAACAGCGACCAAGCCATCGATGCCCACTATCAGCACCCCGAGTGGGCCGGCACCGTGCACCTCGCCATGCGCCTCTATTTTAAACAGACGCAAGGGCAAGAGCTGATCAACTACTTAAACAGCACATACGACCCTGAAGCCTGGCTGGAACTGGATAAAAAGCACCTATCTGAGACAACAGAATATAAGCTCCTTCAAGAGGCCTCTTCTAAGCAGGGGCACCCCTTACTGATCCACGACTATTTTCTTATCGCGGGTGAACGCACACAGCATGCACTCATAGCCAAGCTGCTTCAGCTGAAAAGCTTAATCGCTCAACGCCAAGATGCAATCTATATCGGCTTCGCCACCGACTGCAAAAAAGCCCCTCCAACAACAATCGAGCGCACAGCAATCGACAGCACCGTGGAATATCGTGCAACAGAGGACCTCTGCCTAGATGCCGAACAACGCCTAGAGCAGTTTATGAAGGCATTTCATCAACAATACGCATTGAACAAGCGCATACGCTGAACCCAATGCTTGAGCTTGATGGCATCGATTAAGCGTAAGCGCGTTGCTGTGACAGTTATTTATCTTTGTTTTATTTATCTTTAGGAAACATAGGATAAGTAATGCCGGCCATCTCTTGAAGCAACCTTATCACCTGACAGCTGTACCCAAACTCATTGTCGTACCAGACATAAAGTACCGCACGGGCACCGTTCACAATGGTCGACTCCGCATCAACCACACCCGCATGTCGTGAACCCACAAAGTCACTGGAGACCACTTCAGGCGAGTTAACAAAGTCAATCTGCTTTTTAAGCGGCGAGTAGAGTGCGATGCGACGCAGATAGTCATTCATCTCCTCTTTGGTCGTCTCACGATCAAGATTGATGTTTAAAATGGCCATGGAGACATTCGGTGTTGGTACACGAATGGCGTTACCCGTCAATTTTCCACTGAGCTCAGGCAAGGCTTTCGCGACCGCTTTTGCCGCACCGGTTTCAGTAATGACCATATTCAGCGCCGCACTTCGACCGCGTCGGTTACCTTTATGGAAGTTATCAATCAGATTTTGGTCATTGGTATAGGAGTGAACCGTCTCAACGTGACCACACTCAACGCCAAACTCATCATTAATGTCTTTAAGCACCGGGACAATCGCATTGGTGGTGCAGCTGGCCGCTGAGACAATTAGGTCGTCACTGGTCACATCAGCATTATTAATGCCGTAAACGATGTTCTTAATATCACCTTTGCCTGGGGCTGTCAGCAATACGCGCTGAATACCTTTGGCAGACAAGTGCTGGCCAAGGCCCTCTTCATCACGCCAGCGGCCTGTATTGTCCACAAGAATGGCGTCATTGATGCCATACTCTGTATAATCGACCGTGGTTGGGTCATTGGTATAGATCACTTGAATATAGTTCCCATTTGCAATGATCGCATTCGCGTCCTCATCCACGACAATGGTGCCCTGGAAAGAGCCGTGAACGGAGTCACGACGCAGCAGGCTGGCTCGTTTAATGAGATCCGCTTTATCGTTCTTCCTAACCACAATAGCCCGCAGCCGCATCATGTCGCTGCCTGACTTCTCGATTAAGATTCTTGCAAGCAGTCGCCCAATACGGCCAAACCCATAGAGCACCACATCTTGAGGTTTAATGCTCGGTGCAGCAGGTTGCCCATTGGTCGCCTCTTTCAGGGATGAGTGCAGGTAAGCTTCCAGTGAGTCAGAGCTGCCTTCTTGTGTATCCAGCTTATACTGAAGCGCCAATTTACCGATATCGATGCGCGAAGGGGCAAGATCCATTTTGGATAAGGCTTCTAATATGGGGTAGCTGTCTCTGATTTGCAGCTCATCACCTTCCATCTGTCGTACAAAGCGGTGAGCCTTCTGGATCGCGATAACGGATCGATTGATTAAAGGGCGGCCATATATATTAATAACAACGTTACGCTCTCTATAGAGCTGTCCGATGATCGGTATCATCGCCTCGGCCAGCTGCTCACTCTCTTTCCATTGGCTTAAGTAAATTTCTCGCTGCTTATCGCTCACTTTTTAGTCCTCAGTATGTTTGTTCTGGCTAGTCAAATGAACGCATATTATCTTTCGCTTTTGATTTTGAATCAATAAGAGACAGCATGTTTTCACCCAGAGTGAGCACTATATCAGCAAAAGCCTATGAATTAGTTCATATTTTTATACCCTAACGCTCTTTTTATCCAGATTATTTTTAAGTAAGATTAGCAATACATGTATATATGCATTGAAAGCCAAGAATAAAGCAGTAGCCTATCAACATAATGCTGCAATCGCATGGACCACGAGACAGAATAAGGATTTGGCGGCACAACGACATGAAAACACGCGAAAGAATTTTATACGTCAGTCAAGACCTGTTTAATAGATCAGGCGCATCCAGTATCAGCACCGTCGACATTGCCACCGAAATGGAGATCAGCCCGGGCAACCTGTATTACCACTTTCGCAACAAAGAAGAGATCATCACCGAACTGTTCGTACGGTTTGAAGAAGATATTGGGCAAGCCCTTACGGCAACCCAAATGAGCATTACCCACTTGATCGACACCTGGTTGCACCTCAAACTGCTCTTTGAGCTGATCTGGAACAACCGATTCATCTATCGAGATACCCACCACATCATCAGCAGCAATCGCACGCTCCGACGCAAATTCAAACGGCTCCTGCAGAAGAAGTCACAGACCATTCTATTTATACTGGAGGCCTTTATAGAAAAAGAGGTGCTGGTCATTACCGATCAGGAGAAAGGCCCTCTTGTTGAAAACATATTGGTCAACACCTGCCACACCATCAACCATCATGCCCTGCTCCATGACCCTGAGCAGGGCCAACATGCAGATAAAGAAGCAGCGATAGCCTTCGCTATTCAACAGACCACGATGTTGATTACGCCTTATTTGGCAGACGCTGTGAAAGGGGCCTTCCACGAAGCCATGCAGGGTTTGATAACAGAGGATAGGTCTTATTAGTCTTTATTTAATCTATTTAATCCTTTTGATCTGGGCGGCTTTGCGCCTCTTCTGGTGAAGCCGCATGATGGCGGTGCTCATCAGCGGTAAGCTGGGCATGGGCAATCTTCTCAATCGCAGCACTTAGAACATCAATGCGCTCGGTGAGAGACTCAACATCCGCTTTGGTTGGTATGTTTAGGCGACCCAACGCTCGTGAGACACGCTCATCAAAAGCCCGCTCCAATTTTTCCCATGAACTGGTGGCGCGATCTTTTACGCCTTCAACACGCTCTTCAACAAGACCGCGATAGGCCGCAATATGCTGATCGATTCTTAACCCATGCTCCTGCTCTTCTCTCTTTTCTTCCTTCTGCTCTTCTCTTTTACTGTGAGCTTCAACCTTCTTGCCATCTTTTACCAGCGCTTCAAACAGTTTGCCACCCTCCTTCTCGGCCTTCACAT
>JAYPBG010000210.1:0-2369 GCA_038124075.1 Gammaproteobacteria bacterium | reverse complement strand
GATTTGACCCGCAGACTCTTTGATGAGCTGACCAATCGTCAGCTCATCCGCCGCACCCTGCAACTCTGAGGCACCCTCTTTATCTTCAATGCTCAAATCGGTATCTCTCTTTTTCATAGGCTCACAAATACCCTGTTTAACGTTATAACCGTGTAACCGTGTCAACTTTACCTGCCGATGATTTTATGCTCGAAGCTGGTCATTAGCTACATTAGCATCAATAATTAGAATAAACATACTAACACGCGATACTTTTTGAATCTGCAGACAAAAGCGCTTACACTATCGATCTTATTAGCATCGATCTTATTTTGCCTTACATAGATATATATAGAGATATTGCGCCACTAATTGGATCATCATCACATGAAGCACGTTGAAAAATCAAAAAAACTGGAAGGTGTCTGCTACGATATTCGTGGCCAAGCACTTCAAGAGGCCAAACGCCTTGAGGAAGAGGGCCACCGCATCATCAAGCTCAACATTGGCAACCCTGCCCCCTTCGGATTTGAGGCGCCTGAAGAGATCCTCAAAGATGTGATCTATAACCTCTCGGCGGCCACCGGCTACTCAGACTCAAAGGGAATCTTCTCTGCTCGTAAAGCCGTTATGCAATACTGTCAACGCAAAGGCTTTCCCGATGACGTATCCATTGAAGATATCTACCTGGGCAACGGCGTCAGCGAACTGATCGTATCCGCTACTCAGGCACTGCTTAACGATGGCGACGAAGTGCTGGTCCCAGCACCCGACTACCCTTTATGGACAGCGGCCGTTAATTTATCGGGCGGCAAAGCCGTCCACTACCTCTGTGATGAGCAGAGCGACTGGCAACCCGCCATAGATGACATTAAGAGCAAAATCACCGCCAAAACTCGCGCCATTGTGATCATCAATCCCAACAACCCTACAGGCGCTTGCTACTCAAAAGAGATACTCGAAGCGATGATTCAGATCGCTCGCGAGCATGACCTGCTCATCTTCTCAGATGAGATCTACGATAAAATCGTTTACGACGATGCCGTACACATATCAACAGCCTCCTTGGCTGATGACCACCTGGTTGTGACCTTTAATGGTTTATCCAAAAGCTATCGCGCCGCAGGCTTTCGTTCAGGCTGGCTGGTGGTCAGCGGCAACAAGAAACTGGCGCAAGGCTACATTCAAGGCCTAGACATACTCACCTCGATGAGACTCTGCTCCAATGTACCCGCCCAATTTGCCATACAAACAGCGCTGGGCGGGTACCAAAGCATTAACGACCTTGTCCGTCCTGGCGGGCGTCTCTATGAACAGCGAGAAGCCGCACACAGACTGCTCACCTCAATTCCAGGCATAAGCTGCGTGAAACCAAAAGCGGCCCTCTACCTATTTCCAAAAATCGATCGACAACGCTACACATACCACTGTGACGAGCGGCTTATTTTGGACCTACTCCTCGATGAAAAGATCCTAGTAGTCCAAGGCACTGCCTTCAACTGGCCTACACCGGACCACTTCCGAATCGTCTTTCTGCCCGGCGTTGAACAGTTAAATACAGCCATCGGCAAGATCGAACGCTTCTTTGATCGCCTGGGACGCGCCGGGGCTTAACCCCGGTCTTGCGTCTTAAAGAGCGTTTCAGGACAAGCGTTTCAAAAAGAGCGTTTCAGGACACCCATAAAATGTGGAAGCGTTTCAGAAAAGCGTTTCAGGACACCCATAACACCTTTCAGAGCTCTTTAAGGACACCCATAAAAACCTGTTGACTACTCTCAGCAACCTCATTATCATCCCCCACCCATACTAAACAACACCAAACAACACACCGAGCACCCCTATGACCCGAGCCCGTAAAGAACTTATCGCCGTTGAATCAACTCCCTTCTATCACTGCATGGTACGCTGTGTTCGAAGAGCTTACCTCTGCGGCAATGACCCTCTTACAGGTAAAAACTACGACCATCGAAAACAGTGGACTGTCGAGCGCCTTCAGCAACTCGCCTCCGTCTTTGCTATCGACGTATGCGCCTACGCAGTCATGTCCAATCATTATCATGTCGTGCTCCACATTAACGATCAAAAAGCCAAAAATTGGAGCGAAATAGAGGTTGCTCAACGATGGACCTCCATTTTTAATGGCCCTGCCTTTATCGCAGAGTGGATTAACGGCACCTCGCTAGGCCATGAAGAGAAAGCCGTGCTTGACACCCTCCTCCCTGTTTGGCGCAAGCGTCTTACTGATATCAGCTGGTTCATGCGCTGTATGAACGAAACCATCGCCCGACAAGCAAACAAAGAGGACAGCTGCTCAGGCCGCTTCTGGGAGGGTCGTTTTAAAAGCCAAGCGTTATTGGATGAAACCGCTCTTCTCGCCTGCATGACCTATG
>JAYPBG010000209.1:0-6605 GCA_038124075.1 Gammaproteobacteria bacterium | reverse complement strand
GAACAAATAACAACCTAATAGGCTGCTATTTCGCGCCAGCGACTATTTAAATATCTCTTTCTTATTATGATAGGCACTCTCTGCGCGCTAGGCATCCCTATACTTATCACGATATGGGCCAATGAGGCAGGTTTTTTGTCGCTTGAAGACGTTACAAAAACAACGCTCTCGCTGCCCTTTATTGCGATCAGCACAATCGTAGGCATCACCCTGCTTGGGCTGCAGAAAAAACGCCCCCCAACCCTATAGCAGCCTTACTGAAAGTAAGATACAACGTCATTACCAACACTCTCTTCTGTTTAAATGCTTTGCCAACTTGCATCACGAGGTAAAACAGTGGCCTTTTCAAACAACTACTCCTTTTTAGATCGACTGATCCACCGCGTCGCCTTTTCTACGCGCCGCGCTCAAATTGCTATTTCGGATATGGAAAGTACGCTTTTTTCAAAAGAGATATCCAACATCGACCATAGCCGTCCACTCTTTATTACAGGGCTCCCAAGAGCCGGGACCACCATTTTATTAGAGCTGCTCGATCAGCTGGACGAAACCGCATCACACACCTATCGAGATATGCCTTGCATCATGACTCCGCTTCTCTGGTCCAGGCTGTCCTCATCATTTGGCCAAGAAAGCAAACCAACCGAACGCGCCCATGGCGACGGCCTTACGATCAATACAGACAGCCCCGAAGCCTTTGAAGAAGTTCTGTGGAATACCTTTTGGAAAACGCAATACACGGATGACTGCATCAAAACATGGGGGCCTAAAAAGCAGCGCGAGTTTGACCTCTTCTTCAAGGACCATATGAAAAAGATCATTGCACTGCGCAGCCCAAAGCAGAATAAGAGCAACCAAGCTGCCCGCTGCGCACCTCGATACGTATCAAAAAACAACCTAAACATCAGCAGGGTACCCTACTTAAAAGAGAGCTTTCCGAAAGCACAGATTGTTATCCCCTTCCGAGAACCTATTCAACACGCAAGCTCTCTGCTTAAACAGCACAAAAACTTTTTAGCCATGCACAAAAAAGACCGTTTTTCAAAAGAGTATATGCGCGCCGTCGGCCACTATGACTTTGGTGAGAACTTAAAACCCGTTAACTTCTCAAACTGGTTAAACACAACACCGTTCAAAGACCCCTTGACACTCGAATTCTGGATAGACTACTGGATCGCAGCATACACCTACTTATTACAGCAGATAGACAGAAACGTTGGCCTCTTCTGCTTCGAGGCACTCAGAACGCAACCGGAAGCAAGTCTTGCCCAATTGGCTCAGTTTTCCAATCTACAAGCACCTGAAGCCTTAACATCTCAAGCCAACCGAATTCAAGTGCGCACCGCTCATAAGGTTGATACCAGCTCCCTCTCATCTGAGCTGCTCCTGACCTCTTCTAACCTTCACAAACAGATGATCAGGAAGGCTATAAACGTACAAAATACATACGATCATAATGCGCTCTCTGAAACAAAATCTGAAAAAGAGACCCGCGGAACAGAGCAGCACCCTAAAGAAGCAATCACAGCCGACGTGTACTGATTGAAAACCCCTGGTGCCCAGCACACTCGATATAGTAGAATCTGCGCAAACGACTACACTAGGGGGGGGGTACAATCAGGGCTCCCACCCTAATCGTCAACCACAACTATTGAGAGAGAAAGATGAAGACATTCAACAGAGTTTGCGTCATAGGCTTAGGCTACATCGGTTTACCCACAGCATCACTGCTGGGAACCAAAGGCTATGAGGTACTGGGTGTTGACGTATCACAACGTGTTGTTGACACCATTAATCAAGGCAAAATTCATATTGTTGAGCCCGATCTGGACCTTATGGTTAAGTCTGCTGTGAACGGCGGTAAACTCGAAGCCTCATTGGAGCCATGCGAAGCGGATGTCTTTATCATTGCGGTACCAACCCCATTTCAAGAGAACTATAAGCCAGACCTTAGCTACATCACGTCTGCAACACGCAGCATTGCTAAATATGTGAAACCCGGCAACCTTGTCATCTTAGAATCAACCAGCCCCGTGGGTACAACTGACAACTATGTGGCAAAGATTCTTGCCGAAGAGGGCCATGATATCGAAAGAGATATCTACGTTGCTCACTGCCCAGAACGCGTATTGCCTGGGCGCATTTTAATTGAGCTGATTCAGAACGATCGCATTGTTGGCGGCATTAACGATAAATCCACCGAAGTTGCCGCATCATTCTATCGAGAGTTTGTCAATGGAGAGGTTCTCGAAACAACCGCAAAGAGCGCAGAACTCTCAAAACTGACAGAGAACTCCTTTCGTGATGTTAATATAGCCTTTGCAAATGAACTGTCCATGATCTGTGATCAAGACAATATCGATGTTTGGGAGGTCATTGCGTTAGCCAATAGGCACCCTCGCGTGAATATTTTACAACCTGGTCCCGGCGTCGGTGGTCACTGTATCGCAGTGGACCCTTGGTTTATCATTGACAGCGCTGGCGATACCGCAAAACTGAGTCGCGCCGCACGCGAAGTCAACGACAGAAAGCCTGACTGGGTCATCGATAAAGTGTTAGCAAAAGCCGATAAGTTTAAAAGGCCGACCATTGCCTGCTTGGGTTTGGCATTCAAAGCGGATGTCGATGACCTACGCGAGTCACCGGCGCTGAACATTGCCCAAACACTTAAGGAACGTGACATTGCCGATCTTATTGTGTGCGAGCCCAACATCAGTAACCACCCAGATTTCAAGCTCTCCTCACTGACTGACGCCATCGATCAAGCCGATATTGTGCTTATTCTCGTCGACCATAAAGAGTTCAAAGTATTAACCTCTTCAAACCTAATTGAGAAGATTGTGATCGATACACGCGGCATGACCAAAGCGGGCACTCAGTCGTAACCGGTTCACATCAAGCAAAAAATAACCCTTTAAACCCTAAGTTGTTATACTGTATGAACGATAAAAAAATTGTGCTGACCATCTTTGGCACACGTCCAGAAGCCATAAAAATGGCACCCGTCGTTAAAGCACTGGAGAGCGACCCTAACATCATCAGTAAAGTCCTGGTCACCGCCCAACACAGGGAGATGTTGGACCAGGTATTGACCATCTTTGATATCCAGCCAGATTACGACCTCGACATCATGAAACCCAACCAAGATCTGTATGATGTCACAGCCCGCATCCTCACAGGTTTAAAGGCACCTCTACGGACATGCAAGCCGGACTTGGTCCTGGTTCACGGCGATACAACCACCTGCTTTGCGGCCGCACTAGCCGCCTTTTACCAATCGATTCCTGTAGGTCATGTCGAAGCCGGACTGCGCACCGGAGACCTCTTTGCCCCCTTCCCCGAAGAGGCCAATCGATCGCTGGTTGGCCGACTCGCGCAGCTGCATTTTGCGCCCACACCAAAGTCACAAATCAACTTAATCGATGAGAAGGTCAACCCTGGTCAGATTCATGTCACTGGAAACACGGTTATTGATGCGCTTTTGGATGTTACTGAACGACTTTCAAATCAAGAGCATCACTGGCCTTCAATCCCTGACAAGACCTTAGTTCACCTAAAAAACGAGCCCGAAAAGTTTATTCTTATTACTGGCCATCGGCGGGAAAATTTTGGTCAAGGCTTCATCGATTTCTGCTCAGCGCTTAAACGCATTGCCGAGCACAACCCAAATTGGCTGCTGATCTACCCGGTCCACCTCAATCCAAACGTACAAAAGCCCGTCTATGAACTGTTAGGGTCAAGTGAAAACATCCATCTTATTGCCCCGCAAGATTACCTTCCCTTTGTCTGGTTACTGAATCGATGCGATCTGGTCATTACAGATTCAGGCGGCATTCAAGAGGAAGCGCCTTCACTGGGGAAACCGGTGCTTGTGACAAGAAGTGTTACCGAGCGACCTGAAGCCGTAGAAGCTGGAACAGTGCTGCTTGTGGGCACTGACTCAGATCAGATTGCGTCTAATGCCATCGATATCTTAGAGGATCAGAATCGTTACACGACCATGTCAGAGGCTCACAACCCTTATGGGGATGGCAAAGCCGCCCCACGCATTGTCAAAGCGATCAACGATTTTTTCCATAGCTAATGGCCGAAAACAACGGAGCCTAATACAGCGGGTTTTCATAGAGCATCACTCTACCATGTGTCCAGCCAATCGAGACCAGATCGATATCGCCATCGCCATCGAAATCGGCCGGCAAGGCTCCATTATGATGCTCATCCCCTAGATAAATCAGCCTCTTCTGCCACGGCTTCCGTACATCATAGCCTCTCTTGAACCAAATAAGACGACTGCGATCTGGTTCAACCAGATTATGCTCCCCGACCACCAGATCCTCTGTACCATTACCATCCAGATCAGCAGCCCCTAAACTCATAGGACCAATAACATCATTGGCAATGGAATATCGTAACCAAGCGCGGCTCCCTTCAAGCCTCGGTTGTTGATACCAAACAAACTCCCCCAACACACCCGCACTTTCAAAGCCTACGACAATATCCAAGAGGCCATCACTGTCTATATCAAGCACCTGATGACGATCAGGCTTACCTTCTCTATGGTCAATCTTATTCAACAACCAATCTTCGCCTTCCCAGGTGATCGGCTCTCGTTTTGAATCGATACGCCTAAACCAATCAGTGCCTAACACGATATCCTGCAGGCCATCCTGATTAAGATCGACAACGCTCACCTGCTCATCCAAGCTATGCTGATCAAGCACACTCCATACCCACACCTCATTTACAGGATCATCGGGTACAATGAGCTGCTGCAGCCCCATGCCCGGTGTGTGCCAAGAGAGCAAAACCGACGTTTGCTCCACATGTTTTTTGTCCGAAGCCTGCTTATCCGGAACAACCGTTAGAGAAGCAGCCCCCTGTAAAAAATCACCACGGGCCAACGCAATGTTGTCATGAAGCCGAAACGTACCATCCCCACGGTTTTGCCCCCAGACAAATCGATTTCCCTCCTGGGTATATGGGAATTTTTTTACCCCTAATCGGTTCAGTATACGGTCCAACCATGTGGATTTATGGTGATACCCTATCCAACCAGAAGCCAAAAAATCGATATGCCCATCCGCATCAAAATCATCAACCCATGCCACATTGAATGCGCCATCCCCCAATGCAAACCGAGGCCAATCACCTTCCATAGTCCCTGGGTTCTGATACCAATACCCTCCAGTCACCACATCCAACAGGCTGTCCCCATTCAGATCAACCGAAAAGACCGATACCGCCTGGCCAGGACGACTTTCATCAATCAGGTATCGATTCCAAACCGTGCTTTCAGCATAATTATTACGCCAAAGTTCAACAGGGTATTCAGCATCCCAACCCGTTCTATGCCAGTTAGCCCCGACCAGATCAAGGTCAAAATCCTGATCAATATCGAAAAGCTGCATATTGTGGGAACCACGATCTGAAAGCACTTTTTTCTCCCACAGGCCATCCCCGAGATTTTGATACCACTTCACCTCATCAGGGTCTTCGCCTTGGTTCATTTCAGCTGACACAACATCAATATCACCATCTAAATCGATGTCTCCAGCCGCCACAAAATGATGTACCGCTTCAACACGCTGATCAATGAGGTGCTTTTTCCATGAGCCCTGCTCATGTGCTGGTGCTTCAAACCACGCAATATCATACATCTGTCCAGCTTCTTCAGATGGGCTCAAAAGAATATCCATATGCCCATCCGCATTGAAATCTTCAGTGTCGATGAAAACATCTTGCCACAACCAGTCGACCGCATAAACGTGTCGTACCCAATCCGCTTCAAGCCACGCCGTGCCGGGGTTCGCCAACCAGAATTGATTCACAACCACATCTGGAAAACCATCACTGTTCATATCCGTCACCGCCAACCCCTCCCCGTGAATGATCGAAAGCGTGATCGTTTCCCATACTGAACCATGACTTTGGAACATTAAATGAACAGAATCGCCATTTTCATAACCAAATAGGCTTTGGTTACGCAGCACCAAATCCATATCACCATCCAAATCGAGGTCTGCAACCTCAACATCATGAAACTTACCGCCCACGATTTTATGAGCCTCCCAAGTAGGGTTTTTTAACCAAAAAAGACCCTCATCAGAGATAAACAGAAGATCATTTTTACCATCTTGATCTAAATCAACAACCTCCACATCGGTACGTACAGCATACTCTGTACTTATAAGATTCCGTTTCCATGACGGGTTTTCATACCAAACCAGTGCCCCAAAATGCTCTTCAACCTCTATAAGGTTGAGCTTGTTTAAAACCTTGTTGACAAAAGATAACGGCGGCATTGCTCGTCCACCAACCACAACATCTGGAAGTCCATCTCCATTAAGATCCCCATGCCCTTTAGCCCAAGGAGAGCCCACACCTCGAGCATCAATCACTTCATAACTAAAACCGTTTTCTACCTCATCAAACTGAAAAAAATATAAACAAGCGGTCAACATTATTGAAAAAACCGTGCATGTTATAAGAGCAATAAAAGAGAGCTTCATATAAAAAACCTTATAAAAAATCATGATATACGCAAAGATAATGGCACGGTTCAAAAACACGGTATTTTAGTTACCAATTGACGTGTTTTTGCCCAC
>JAYPBG010000208.1:3647-6616 GCA_038124075.1 Gammaproteobacteria bacterium | reverse complement strand
GTTGAAACGCGCGGCTCAACCCTCAGAGCCATCGCCGATAAAGTGGCAGTGCTTAAACTGTTTTTCACCCGCCCTGTTGCATGAGCAGCTGGAGCAGGGTCAATTGAACGAGGCCGATGTCTTAAAATTTTTAAAAAGATATCTAAGTGGTAAGGAGAGTGATCTTTCACACAGCTCGTCAACCGAAACGCCAAAATCGATCGAGCACAGGTTGACCAGGTTGAATGAAAAAATATCTTCTGCCCTTAAAAACGATCGAGCGGTTTTTTTGAAGAGTGCAGCGGGTCTCGGTAAAACGCATGCCATTAAGGAGATCCAGCAAGCTCACGCTCACCGCTTAAAACATCAAGATACGTCTTCAGTTAAAACAATACTACCGGTCGTAGTTGATGTCAGCAATGTGGGGGAGCAGGCGCTGCACGACGCTATCGAGACCTGGGCTCTGCAGAGCAGCGCCAGCCGATTACTGGTGATTGATGAAGCCAACTTGGCTCCAAAGGAATCATTATCACTGCTTAAGGAGGTCTTTTCTCAAGGCAGTGTTACCGTTAATGGTCAGCGTTATTGGTTGAATGACAATCATAAGATACTGTTCACAGGAAATTATGACCATTTTGAGGGGCGAACCGTTCAGGAAGTCGCTCATGAGCGTTTTAATACCATCACGTTGAAGCCGTTTACTGAGGCATATTTAGAGCGTTATTTTGTCTCACCCGTGCTCGATAAGGCCTTCAGTGACATAAACCTGCCTGAGGTTATCGATAGAAACACGCTTACCGAAACATTGATTCGCCTGCATCTTTTGATGGCCAATACGTTTCCTGAACACGCTTTTTCAGTGCGTAATTTTGAGGAATTTATTGCTCAAATGGTGGTGCAGGTTAAGGAGATGGATCGAGAGGGCGTGCTTGATTTTCCTCAGAGGTTAGAGACAGTGCTGTCTGATCTCTATTTGGAGAGGCTTCCGATTCAAGAAAAGAGCGCAGTGAAAGAGTGGTTGGCGCATCACGTATCGTCTCAGTTTAATGCGAGTAAATTAGAGAGTAAATCGGAATCAACGCCCCTGTCTCAGACTTTTTCCTTAAAGCGAACCTCTTCAATCGTCCCGACGGCCAGTACACAGGCCCTGGCTCAGCGGCTTAATCGTTGGTTAACCTCTCACAAAGAGAAAGTCGGTTTTAATCCCAAGCCGAATACATTAGGGCAGCGCGGTTTTTTAATAGAGGGGCCGGCTGGGCGAGGAAAAGATCAACTGGTAAAAGCGGTGTTAGAGCAGCGCAAGTGGCCTGAAAATAGAACGACGTACCTCAATGCGGGCTCCGATTTGACTGATTTTAGCACTAAGGTGAAAGAGGCCGCTCGTGAGGGTTTTGTTCTCGTGATCTCTGAGATGAACCTCTTTCCAAGCCATATACTGGAGGGTGAGCTGAATCACCTGTTAACAGGAGATGCTGAGTGGATGCATTCCGACTTTTGCTTGATTTCGACGGTTAACCCACCCAGCTATTCAGGAAGAGAACCGCTGTCGCCTGCTATACTGAACCGCATGGTTGTGAACTGCATCGAAGAGTACTCGGAGCATGAGGTGATCGAAATTGCAGAGGAGTTAAGAGCTCAATTTCAAGCAGAGCTATCGAATAACATCGAAAGGGTGAGCCCAAACCGTATTTCTCAAGATCACGTCAAACAACTGGCAAAGGAGCATGTTCATTTAATAGATGAGACCTCAGACGCTGGGGTGGCCACGCCAACCACTCGGCAGTTAAGGCGTGCGATTAAGGATATCGTTGAAAATCCCCGATCTGTGCAAGAGGTGATGGAAACGCATTATGATTACTATCAAGAGCAGTTGATTGATGTGGGGAGGGCCAGGCGTACATCAGGTGCGACGAGCTCATCAGACAGACCGCTTGATATCAAAGCGCGTAATGAAATAGTACGCTCGCTGGCGTTAAAAGCTCGCTTGGAGCGTCCGGGGTGGCAGGTTCAACCAACTTTTTGTGAATATAAACAGGCTAATCTTCCTATTGAATATGATGCCGCTACACATCAGATGCGTATCAATTTTGAACATCCTCGCATCAAGCGTTCTCAAGGTGCTGGAGACTATCTTGCGAAAGAGCTGATTCGAATGTTAGATGAAGATATGCAAACCTATGTACCAAAGGGTGGAATGTTGCCGGAAGGGCATAAGGTTGAGCTGAAAGGGGTTGAGCCCCTCGCGGATGTTGATGAAGTTGAACCTAGCTCATGTAAGGCATCAGACTGGATTCCCTGGTCTATAAAAAAAGTAGGGCGGAAGATTAAAAAATCGGTTCGCTCTAAGTTTCATGGGATGATGCAGCAGACCGAGAAGACCCGCTTGAAGGCTGTTGATAGGGTGTCATGGGGTACTGTCAGAGCCGGTGTGAATCTCGACCCTTTATCGGTGAAACCTACTGGGAAAACAGTGTCTGGGGTAGGGGCCCAGGTTGTGGTGGGGTATATTGGAGAGATAAGCACGGCTCATACATTAATTCGATCAAAGCTTACTGATTTGAATGAAAATTTAATTCCTCTGAACAGTATTAATAACAGTGTTCAACGCTCTAGCGATGATGGGCAAACTGAAAAAGTGACCCAAGTAGAACTCAGTTATGATATAAATTCTATTGCAACTGCAAAGCAGCATAAGAGAGATGTCTATCTCAAAACACTGCCTAATACTTTTCCAGAGAATGTCTTTTCGGTTGACCCTCAATCAGGTGAAAGAACGTCGCTGCAGCCTGAAAAACACAGAGGTGTTTGGCGTATTAAGGTTAAGCGAGGTTACACTGTTCAATATGATCTTTTGAAATCTAAGCCGCATACAGAGGTGCCTAAACCCTCGCCTAAACCCTCATTGACAAAGCCTGTTTTACTTGACATTGAACAGAAAAACAAAACGTTGTATGACTTTTTGGTGTTTCTTAAACAAGAGTATTCACCTG
>JAYPBG010000208.1:0-3637 GCA_038124075.1 Gammaproteobacteria bacterium | reverse complement strand
CGGCATGCAGAGGAGCTGGTTGATGAGCTTAATAAATTTTTTAAAAATCCGGATAACTTCACTTATGACAGAAACTGTACTGAAATTTACAGTGGTTGTAAAGATAATAAGAATGCACGATGTAATCAATTTATTGCAAAGAGAATAGGAGTCTGTTATGAGTACGCTAACACCTTCGCGCTCATTTTAGAGCAAGAGTTTGGTATACCTGCAAGAATGGTGTCTGGACATCGAGTTGTTCAGCAGCAGATTGGTCGTGAGGCGCACGCATGGCTTGAGTATTGGGATCAAGACAGTGAGGACTGGAAAGAAGTAGATCCCACGGGTGGTGAGGTGATGGATCGGAAGCCTCAGCAGATCGTTGGCACGATGAGGATAATTAGGTCGTCGGATTTAGACTCGGCTAAGACAGAGGCGATAAAGTCGTATTCGGCAAAATATTCCGAGGAGCTTGCCTGTGAGGGCGCTGCTCATCTACTGCCTTATCGAGATAACCCTGAATTTATAAACCGGTTCAAGCGTCGAGTGGATGCTATGAATCTCCTAGGCGAGAAAAGTGTTACCCCTAAACACCGCTATACAACGGAGAATCGTGGTACGCTGGATATTCAGAGGGTTGTTGAAGGTCGTCTCGATTGCTTTAAAATACGCACACTGGAAGAGGAGACGCAGTCATCCCCCATTTATCTTTACCATACCCTGGACTCTCGAAAATGGCAGAATGAAATGTTTCAGACGGCCTTTCCTATGCCCCTTTATCCGGTGATTGATCAGCTTGTTGATATGGGCGTTCCTCTTTATTATATGGATAAAGGGACGGCTATAGCGGTGAAAAGCGGCGCATCCCTCAATAAATTGGTAGCAGAACAGCTGGTGAATGATGTTGTACAAACGGCTACAGTAGAAGGCGAAGATAAAACCAATAAAGGCGAAATTCATCTAAAAGATCGGGAAGAGTCAGATCGTATCTTTAATAAGTTGGCGCAGATATACTATCAGACTTTAGCTGAGCAAATCAGTATGGATCGTGGTGCTGATCCTGAGCGGGGTGATCATGGTGTGATGCAAGAGGCTATCTATCGCGGATCAATACAAATCCCTATGATGCACACACTGTTGTTGCCGTTTAAGATTCCGACGGCGGAGGGTGAAAAGGTTCTTACTGAGATGGATTTTGACACGTTGAGCCAAAAGTTACCCTTGGATCTAAAGAATAAGCCTGTTACGGATGAGGAGAGTGATTTATTCCCGATAAACGTCTTCTCACCGATCGTTCAGCATCGCATAGTTCAGTTTATGGAGTTACACATTGATACAATGAAACATCCTTTTTACCATAAGCAAATGCTTATGGCATATCAAGCTGCGGAAAAAGTTGGAAGTGATGGTGTTAAAAGTCTGGTTGAATTTAAGCAAAGGGAAGCATATGAGAATATTAAATTAAGATGGCCCTTAGGAACATAACCTTATGCCACTATCCATTCAAGCATCGGCTCTATCAATCAACTGATAGCCAGGGACCGAAGCAAGCAAAAGCAAGCAAGGAAAGCAAGCAAGAAACGGAACAACGGAACAACGGAACAAAAACGGAACAACAAACGGAACAAGGACACCCAAATAACATCCTCTTGGGCTCTTAAATGACACCAATTGTTCATAAATTATCCGCCAGATGCTTGTAGGCATCCATCAGGCGATGGAGAAGGTTATCACCCTCATCTATTAAGGCTCTATCAGTGCACATACCGATGCGTATGGTACCTGCGTAGCTGATCACCTGAAGCGAGAGCCCTATGTTATTGAAAAGCGGGATGCTCCACATTATCTCATCAACAGGGTTTTCACTCATCACAAGCGGCTCCGTTGGGCCTGCCATATTGCTTAAGATCAACGTGCTTCGATCGTTTCCCCATTGCATTAATCGACGAAACCCAGGCTCACTCATTCTTCCTGATAAGCCCATTAATTGGCCGCCCACCTTCAGATCCATCGGACGCTCTTTTAGGGCTCGCGTCTGATCGACTACCGTCTCTAAGCAGCTATGGGGCGATCTCTGCTCCAGCGGTAATTTCATAGACATCGTTGAGAGATGATTTCCAAGTGAATTTAAATCATCGGGTCGCATCCGTTCAGCCATAGACTTCATATTGGTTGGCATCGAGACGCGACTACTGTTCAGAGGGTATTCAACCCCTTCGACCTCCTCCAGTGCCTGTTGATGCTCACGCAGCGCCGTGGTTGCACAGCTGATAATAACATCGTTGATGGTGCCTCCAGCGCTTTTAGCCACCGCCTTAATCTCGCTGAGCGGTATGGTGCGTTCTAGCCAAGAAAACTTCATATCTTCCACCGGCTCATTCCGCTTTAAAGGACCGATTGCATCGGGGTGCATGCAAACATCCCAAATACTCGAACACCACTCAAAGAGGCGTTTGATAAGCGACTGAGCTACTTGCACAGTCTGATATGCGATGCTCAACGGCTTATTAAGGATGTTGAGTAACACCTCAGCCAGATGTTTGGGTAACGCTTGAAGAGACGCCTGGCGCTGATCAGGGTCTGCAAAAAAATCATAAAGAGGGCTACGCAGACGGGCATGATGCCCTGGTAGGGTCATACGTTGTCCATTATCTGACAAGGAGAGTAATATCGATAAGATGCCTACACCGTCGCTCAGCGCATGACTGATTCTCAATATGAGCGCGCTGCGTACAGCGCCGATCTGCACCAGAATCACTTCCCAAGGCGGTCTATTTTGAGGAAACGGTGTTTCAGAACTCTGCTCAATCCGCTCAATAATGCGCGCCCTCCACTGCGTTTCTGGGATTTTAATCTCGCTCACATGGCGCTTCACATCAAAATTAGGGTCTTCTACCCAGCACTCTTTTTGTAGTAATATGGGATCTGATGGCACTTCCAAATCCGAATTAAAGTGCGCGGGTATTACGGGTATGTGTCTTAATCGATCAATCGGAGCAAGTCGGCGCGCTAACAGCTGAATGAGCGCGGCCTCCTCTATCGGCTGCTCAAAACAGAGAATGGTTTGAACCGTCATCTCCACCGGAAAACGACTGGGCAGAAACATCGCATCGGCGGGTCTAATGGGCTCTACAACATCCAGCCACTGGGCGGACAGGGGCAGATCGGGTGGTTCATATTGGGGGGATACACGAGGCACCTGAAGCCCTCCGGTGCTGTGGACCTTCGTTGCTAACCCTAAAACATTGCGTCGCGCCACCGGTGGTGGTGATGGGTGTTTTTGTTCAACGCCCTTTAATCCTGGAGCGTCCGAGGTTTGTTCATCTATTCTAGCCAGCCGACTTTCGACACCGGTTGATGGGTTAGCTCTACTATACTGTGTAATATTCATTCCATTCCTTCCAAGCAAGCAACAAAAAGCAACAACAACAAAAGCAACAAGGACACCCAAAAAACAAAGAAACAAGAGAAACAAGGACACCCAAAAAGCAACAAGGACACCCAAAAGAAACAAAGGACACTATAGAGTAAACCAATAAACCAAGAAGCGCTATAAATAAACAGAGACAGGTGGTTTTATCTCATTCTGTTTACATCTTAGCCGTAGGGAAGTATTTTGATAAAGGATCGATGAATTTATTGCTGAATCTAATTCTAA
>JAYPBG010000207.1:831-6628 GCA_038124075.1 Gammaproteobacteria bacterium | reverse complement strand
AACACAAGAAGGCGGCGTGAATTTGAGCAATCTATTTCGCGCCAGCGACTACCTAAGCGTGTAGCCAATTCCAGACCACCAGCGCCCCCTCCCACTATCACTATTTTCTTCATCAACCCTACCTCAACATACTTCAAAGACAGACGAAAGACAGTCCAAGCTGCTCATCTTGCGGCGCGAGTTTATCATGTGACATGCCCTATGGGCATACGGAAAAACCACTAAATGGCCTTTAGCCAACCCGGGCCGGCATACTCAAACAACGCTCGCCTCTCTCATATAACGACACCGTTATCCGTTGCCCACCCGTTAATGGACCAACACCTTCAGGCGTTCCCGTCAAAATCACATCCCCGGCCTCCAAGGTAAAGCAACGGCTCATATAGGCGATGAGTTCAGGGATGGCCATGATCATATCACTGGCCTGACCACGCTGTTTTTCCTGCTCGTTCAGCAGCATCTGCAAACCTAAATGACGACAACGTGATGGCGTCAACGAACCCGCAGGTATGGGTAAAAACTCAGAGATGGGGCAAGCACCATCAAACGCTTTGGCAATCTCCCATGGGTGTCCCTTATCTTTTAGTTTCGTTTGGAGCGCTCTTAGAGTTAAATCTAACGCCAACCCCACCCCAACAATCCCTTCCAACGCATCCGCTTCAGAGACATCACTCAACGACTGACCGACCAGCAGTGCTATTTCTGTCTCAAAATGGCAGGTACCTCGGCCGTCTGGCAGAGTGATCGGCTCACGCAGAGACGCCAACGCTGTTTTCGGTTTCATAAATAGAAGCGGCGTTTTCGGCACTGGGTTATTCAGCTCCTTAGCATGAGCAGCATAATTTCGCCCAACACACACCACTTTACCTACAGGCAGCTCAATATCAGCCCCCGGTTCACTGTCAGACATATACCACTTATGTTTATACATCAAAGAGCTTCCCCGGGTTGACCACGTTATTTGGATCAAACACTTTTTTGATCTGTCGCATACACTCAATCTCCATATCACTGCGACTGTAGCCAAGCGCATGCTTTTTTATCAGGCCCACACCGTGCTCTGCTGAGATGCTGCCCTCATACTTCTGCACAAGCTTGAATATCCAATCACTCACCTGCTTGCAGTGCTCAAAAAACTGCGGTGCCGCCATCTCAGCCGGTTTTAATATATTCAAGTGCAGATTCCCATCACCGATATGGCCAAACCAAACAATTTCAAAATCAGGGTAGTGCTGCGCGACCACGGCATCCACCTCTGCTAAGAACGCTGGTACCTTACTCACAGTGACTGAAATATCATTTTTATAAGGTGTGAATGGCGCCAAGGTTTCACTGATCCCCTCACGCAAGCGCCATAAATTGTGTAACTGCTGAATACTCTGGCTCATCACACCATCCAGTACATACCCCGCTTCTACACAGGTCTCAAACAGCCCCATAATCTGATCTTCCATATCACTGTTCAGAAGCTCAAACTCCAACAGCGCATAATAGGGTGCCGCGGTCCCAAATGCTCTGGCCACCCCCGTATGCTCCGTCACCAGCTGTACCGCTTTTTCAGAGAAGAACTCAAACGCCGTAAGATCAATCGCCTCCTGAAACGTGTGCAGCACCTGCATCAGGGCCTCAAACTCAGGCACACCCAACACCATAGCGGTCAAATTTTTTGGCTGACGCGCCAACTGCATGGTCGCCTCAACGATAAAACCTAAACTCCCTTCTGCACCAATAAACAGGTGGCGCAGATCCAATCCAGTTGCATTTTTGATCAGCCCTTTATTTAGATCCAACAGCGCTCCACTGCCTGTTACCACTTTTAACCCACTGACCCAATCACGCGTTAAGCCGTATCGGATGACTTTAATGCCACCAGCATTGGTCGATATATTGCCCCCCAGCTGGCTAGAACCACTTGATGCAAAATCCACCGGATAGAAGAGGTTCTGCTCTTGCGCAAAGTTCTGCAGCTGCTCAGTTACCACACCAGGCTGACAACGAACACTGCGTTCACTGGCGTTAAAATCAAGGATCTCATTCATATAGTCAAATGCCACAACCACCTCGCCATGGGCAGCAACCGCACCGGCACTCAACCCCGTTCGTCCACCGGATGGCACCAGCCCAAACTTATACTCATTGGCCAGCTTAACAATCGACTGCACCTCTTCAGCCGACTTTGGAAATATAATCGCTGACGGCGCCGGCTCATAAAGACGACTCCAGTCTCGACCGTAATGAACCAAACTCTCTTCATCCGTGAGCAATTTTCCCGACCCAACCACTTCAGCCAACGCATTTAGAACTTTATCAGGCAGTGACATATTTACCTCTATACTCTAGGTTTCTCTCTTAAGGTTTTCTCAAGAATAGACAAAACAGGCCTGCTTTCTGTTTATGAAGACAACAAACAGGCGCAATGAATGCATTTCAGCGTTATATCAAACAAATTTCAACCCGTAATGGGTTCGTCTCTTAGGCGGCTATGGTATCATAGCTCCCCTTTTAAGACGAAGATCATACATCAGAGCACGACCTCATCTAGGCCTCAAACCCTAGACCGTTCGCGCCCTCTATCACTTTTAGCCGACAGCAGGTACACACGATGAACAAGACCACCTTGAGCAAAGACAAAAGCAGCATCCTTCTGCTTGAAGGCGTTCATGATCGTGCGGTCAATAACTTCAAAGCCCACGGTTATACCAACATTGAGTATCATAAAACCGCTCTTACAGGTGATGAACTCAAAGCCAAAATAGCAGACGCTCACTTTATAGGCATCCGTTCACGCACTCAGCTGACAGCAGATGTCTTTGCCGCTGCAAAGAAACTCGTTGCAGTAGGCTGTTTCTGCATAGGCACCAATCAAGTTGACTTGGAAGCGGCTCAAGAGCGCGGCATCCCTATCTTTAACGCGCCATACTCTAATACCCGCAGTGTCGCAGAACTGGTACTCGCCCAATCAATCCTGCTGTTACGGGGAATACCTGAGAAAAACGCCCTGGCTCACCGAGGCATCTGGAAAAAATCGGCAGAAAATTCTTATGAAATACGGGGAAAGACCCTGGGTATCATCGGCTATGGCAGTATTGGCTCACAGCTTAGCATTCTTGCGGAGTCACTGGGTATGCAGGTACGCTTTTACGATGTCGTGACGAAGCTACCTATTGGTCGAGCCGAGCAAGTTGCCAACCTGGAGGAACTTCTAAACATCAGTGACATCATCTCTCTGCATGTCCCCGAAACGGCTGCAACGAAAAACATGGCCAATGCGGCACTCTTTTCAAACATGAAGCCTGGCTCAATTTTCATCAACGCCAGCCGCGGTACCGTTGTCGAAATTGACGCCCTGGTGCAAGCACTCCAATCAAAACATATTTTAGGCGCCGCCGTGGATGTCTTTCCAACAGAGCCCAAATCCAACAAAGATCCCTTCAGCTCACCGCTGCTTGAGTTCGATAATGTGATACTGACACCGCATATTGGTGGCAGCACGGTTGAGGCTCAAGAGAATATCGGCACAGAGGTCTCTGAAAAGTTCATCAAGTACAGCGACAATGGCTCGACCATCACATCGGTCAACTTCCCGGAAGTGGCGCTGCCTACCGCTAATGCACACAGACTGTTGCATATTCATAAGAATATTCCCGGTGTTTTATCCAATATCAACCGTGTATTCTCAGAAAACAACATCAACATCAGCGGCCAGTATCTTCAAACAAATGACAAAATTGGCTATGTTGTAATCGACGTTGATGCGGAGTACAGCGATATTGCCCTGCAGAAGCTGCAGGAGGTAGAAGGCACCATTCGCACACGTGTCCTCTTCTAGCCGCTATTAGCAAACAACACGATACGATAACGTAACAGCTTGCGGCTCTCAGATCTTGCGGCTCTCAGATAGAGTATGAGAGCCGTAAATCAGCCAAGCCGTTACAACACTCGATGCACCTGTTAATAGCCAAAAAAGAAAAAAGCCGAGCGTATAGCCCAGCTCTCGACTGATGGTGATCTGCCATGCAGTCAGCGGCCCCAAATCCAGCGGGTCAAACATCGCGAAGAAAAAGAACGTTGCCGCACAGGCCAACAAAAAAGAGGGCCATATAACGGCACCCGCATACTGTATTAAGCACACCTTCCTATCTAGATCACGACAACCTAGGTTACGATCCATCTCCTGCACACAGCCACTCCTCTGCTTTAGCGTATCTCCTTTGGTACAACATCCTTGAGTCCCAAGATTGAGTATATCTCGGTAAGAGAAGTTTACAAGGCTTTTTCTCTATGCACGCCTCTTTCGTCGAGACACAAAGGGTCGTCGAGCAACAAAGAGTGCAATAAGGCCGAACAACGCCATAGAGAAAGGAGCTGGCTCAAAAACGTGAGCATCATTCTTGTGATTAAGCATCAAACCGAAGTAGAGCTCATCAAAACCAAAGGCCTCACCCGAAGGAAAATTAGTCAATGTCACCGTATCAAAGCTTAGCGCACTGTTGACGAGGCCAAAAAAGTGATGAGCACCATTGGCCGTTGGCGCTGAGGCTACTTGAGCTGAGTCACCCGCACTGTTCGAGAACTCTAAGGTGCCTGCATTCCAGTCTCCCCAATCGGTTAAGTTAATTCCAAAGCTATTGATCGCCTCGTTAAAGGTAAAAGTAATCGACTCAGCGTAATCACTCTGATATCTAACATACTGCTGCCCATCGGTCGCATAACTGCCACCAAAATCGCTGTCCAAGATACCCAAATCGTTGCCCGCAACAGAGATCGTAAAATTGCTGGTTGTAATACTGCTTGTTGCAAAAGTACCGGTCACTGCTTGAGACTCAAAACTTTCTACGTCTAGAGAAGAGGCTTCGGATAGAAACAGAGCTTCATTCGTATAGTAGACAGGTGCTGCAAAGAGGCTGATCGGCAAGATTGCCGTTAATAACGCGACACCACGACCTATACTTAAATTTCTATTCACACTTGCACTCTGCTTCATATCATTTAACAGCATAACGATCCCCATCCGCATCAAACAAAAATCAAATCAAAAATGGAAATAGGCCCATAAAAAATCGGTTGGCCCACCAGTCGATTAATATAAAAGAGCGCATTTCATAAAGGCATTATCGACACTGAACCATGCCACTGAAAGATAAATTATGCAAGAAAAAGTGTTAAACAATCCCAACAGGCTATGGCATTAATAATATTTTTTTATGGTATTTTTACTCAAAACAGGCCAAAAAATCGATGAAGAAGAGACAAAAAAACTAAACAATCGTCCAGATAATAAAACATCATCAGGTTTTAGCAGAAACGATCAACATGCTGGAAAATTTGCTCTAGAAACCTGGGCGACTCATTCATCAACTGATGACGAGCCCCAGGAACAATAACGGAATCACTCGATGGAAATTTTTTTGAAAGCACCTTCAGGTTATACTTATAGTTTACCGTCTCATCCTGGTCACCCTGAATAATCAGCAGCTTAAATTCAGACGCCGGCAACGTATGAAAATAGCGCTCCCATCCAATCAAAGCGCCTACCCATTTTGAAGATAAACGACGCGACTGAAGCGGATCTTGCTCAGCAAGAAAACAAACAAACGATTCATCATTCGAGTTCTTACTGAAACTGCGTTTCACATAATTCCGAAAAGGGCTGATCAGCTGATAAGCCAACTTAGCCCAATACCACTGGCAAGGCCGCACCAGGGGCGCCAACAAAACACCTTTCTCAAAAAAAGGCGTTTCACCCAAGCGCTCACACTCCAACAGATAGTGCGATACGATGGCGCCCCCCGTACTT
>JAYPBG010000207.1:0-821 GCA_038124075.1 Gammaproteobacteria bacterium | reverse complement strand
CCATCGTCAAAGCACGCTCCCAGCTCAACGCCCGCAACCCTTCGATCACAGCGCGCAAAACATCTTGATACTCATTAAAATCATCAATCGCAACAGACTCGCCCGTTGAGAGCCCATGCCCGGGCAGATCAAACGTCGCCACGTTATACCCTTTTTCCAACCAGTAGCGAATAAGGTAGCGCTCCAAACCCGTATGGTCATAATACCCATGCAACAACAGGCAGTTGCCTACACTCTCTTCAGCATAAAAGAGCTGAACAGCGATCTTATACCCCCCTACCTCCACATAACCCACCGCATGCCGATCCAATAGCTCGATCGAGTAGAGTGTTCTATATTTCACCCACTCAGCATGACTCGTCACACACGCGGCCTCCACCAAAGGCGGCATACTTTTTATCAAACTCTCTCTGGCAAACATGCACACCTCCCGACCAACACCCTCACTCTATCAGCCATTGGAATAACACCAACGCAAACAGCTGATCTATAAATTGATCAAGTGAACAGCCTCTATTAACCACACACCATCACCCCTACCGTACAGCCACAAAAGTATAGCAGCCACAAAAGCCATTGACTTAAAGGTGACGCCTGGGTAGACTGCCTGAATCCTCATGCAGGTATAGGAAATACAATAAGCTACAAAGGAAAAAGGGATGATTACTCAAAGCAGCTCCAGCAATACCCTCAACAACATAACCAGAAACGGAGACTCGCTCACCGAACTCTCTGAACTCCCACTCTTACACAAGCCCCAAACCCCCCCCCTTTCTGACGACTCTATAAACATAAACAGCGACCTACAACCCACCTCACCT
>JAYPBG010000206.1:0-6646 GCA_038124075.1 Gammaproteobacteria bacterium | reverse complement strand
ACGCTCTTGACGATAAGCATCACCCGACAACAACCCTTTGGAATAATCTTTCGCTAAGCGGCGCAACCGCTTACCTTCAGCAGCCTCATCCATTCAAAACCCTCACACTCATCCGGTTTACACTTTTTTAATTAGATGCACCCGTGTCAGGTGCACGCACCAATACCACAGAAAGGGTATCTTTTGCTTTTTTACCCAACACAGAAGAGACCAGCCCATCGACACTCTCCTCAACCGATGCCTTATCACATAGGCACGCCATCAACTCATCATCTTCCAACTCCCCGTAGAGGCCATCACTGCACAGCATATACAGATCACCCGCCTTAATCTCAACAAGTGTGACATCCAAATACAGCTTAGGTAAGGCGCCAACGGCACGCGTAATGACATTTGAGCGCGGATGCTGTTTTGCCTCTTCTGGCTTCAGCAACCCTTTCTCAACCATCTCATTCACTTGGCTGTGATCGGAGGAAATAACCTCTAATTGCCCATTGCGCAAGCGGTATAACCTTGAATCCCCCGCCCAAAGACAGACGCCCACGTGGCCTTTAACAAGCAATGTTACCACGGTACATCCCATAATTTTCCCACCAAGCGTCTCTTGAGAGTGCTGGCGAATATTCTCATGCACATCCAAGATCAACTCTTCAGCACCATCAACAAACTGACTAAGGGAGGCGTAGCTGAGCGGCGCCGACTCTAAGCGCTCCACCAACATTTGGCTTGCCACATCGCCTGCCGCATGCCCACCCATGCCATCCGCAACAGCCCATAAGCCATGCTCAGGCCGAGCCAATACAGAGTCTTCATTTACTTTTCTTTTATTGCCAGTATGCGTTCTAGACGCTGTCTGCCAATCAAACTGTTCAAGGGCCATGATCGCTGCCTTAAATTACCTATTCCAACAACCGTTATTCAATACACTTCTAACATGTCTAACATGCAATACGTGCCATATACCTCATACAAGCATCACACGCATCCTGTCTTCATTACGCTCATACAATATAATATTAGCTCACCCTCCCGTTTAACCTAGAGAGTGACCGCTAAACGTCAAAAAGAATCAGAAAATCTCTATAACACAGCGTATTGCACTCAAAGGGGCTCTTTTTCACCCGCTGTTTCACCTGCTTTCCCCTTCACCTTCTCGTCACGATCCAAGCCCGACCGATTCAATTCATCCATCACCGCACGATAACCATTTGAATAGAGACCAGAAAACAACCCATGTGCCCGACCAAAAAGCGAGTTCAGGTGGCTATATGACTGCTTATAGGCATGCCAATAGAGCGCCTCTTTAGCACCTGGGCCTAGCGACTCTGCGTCTACTTGAGACTCAATTGCATCTGGAGAGAGCAGATCGAACAGCTCCCAAATGGTTTTCTCTCCCCCTAAGTGTAACGCACGCTGATGCTTATCGATCTCAGCAATCGCCTCACGAATCGAGGCAATGGGCGCCTTGTACCCAGTGCCCAGCTCACCTAATAACGCCTTAAGCAGCTGATCGATATCAGGCATAAAGCGTAGCGGGTTACCCCCCAAATCACTCTGAGCGTGTTGCGTTTGTAACGAAGCGGCACCTTGATAGGGTAGTTCAGAGTATAACCGCTGCAGTCCAGACAGCGCTTCTTTTAACATCAAAACAACCAATTGCTCCAAGGCACGTGCCTTTTCAGGAGAAAGCCTATCGACATCAGAGCAACCCAACATGCGTAGAACCCCCCCATCCCAGAAGGCCTCACCCGTCAATGCACTGTTTAACGCATAAGGCTCACCAGCAGTAGCGGGCCTATGCTCCAGCACCTCCCCCGCAGCATACCGGTCAATCAAGCCCTCAACATTCGGTTGCGATGTCGAAGCAGCGGTCTGCAACGTATAAAGATCCACACGAACCTGAAACTCCCCAATCTCTATCAAGTCCCCATCCGCCAGCAACACTTGCTGATTGAGCCCTACCGGCTTCTCTGATCCATTTAAATACACGCCATTGGTACTGATGTCTCGTAAATAAAATTGCCCCGACTCTCTCACCACCATCGCATGGGCACCTGAAACAAATCGGTGCGGGTCTGAAAGTAAGAGGTCACTGCCTGGATCACGGCCAATTGAGAGCTGATCGCCGCCCTCCTTCTCGGGAAAAGCAACATACTCCCTCTTTAATGGAACACCAGCAGGCGTTTGCACAACAACAAGCTCTAGTTTATCCACTCTATCTCCTCCTTTTCGTTCACGACCACCCAGCTGACAACGATATAAAATCAAAAGGCTGCAACACCTCACAGTCTAATACAGACCTGCATAACAAAGCATGTGAATAATCACATCTTGAAGCAAAGAAACGGGTTGATTTTCGCGTCATCCCACCCCAAAAGCATCAATAGGGACATTTTCCTACACAATAATCCGTCATCGACGACTGGCTTAAAAGGCCATATTGGTTAAAGCTAACAATGGAGAGAACCGACTTGGACCCACAACAACACCAGGGATACAATATATGACACAGGACACGTCAACCATCGAAGCCCCCCTACTGGAAACGCCGCTTTCTGAGATAGACTTACTGGGCATCAAACTGCAAGAAGAGATTCTTCACTTAGAGAAGTGGATGAGCGCACAACAGAAGAAAAACACGCACCGCTCAAGCAACGCAATTGTCAGCACAATCCAAGAGCTGATCCAAACGCGCAAAAAACTATTGAGCACCTTGCAAAAAGGCTCTTTAGCAGACGCCTCACAGACACCTCAAACACCTCAACAGAGCAAGCATCCAAAAGATCAGCAGATTGAAACAGCGCCTGAGGTCAGTTAAGGCGCTGTTTCAACCTACTCTGCTAAACTACCCCCTACTTTTCCATTATAAATTGCGTCTATATCCGCAGGCAGCTCAGAAGCACGCATGCTTGCTTTAGGCCATTTGAATATACCGCCCTCTCCAACACCGAGCTGGACGGTGCGCATGCGCAGGTACTTGCCCTCGGTATACTCATCAATATTCGCCTGATCCCGAAGAATATTGGGCTTTAGAAATACCAGCAGGTTTCGCTTGACCAACGTACGGCTGCTGCTTTTAAAAAGCCTGCCCAACAAGGGAAGATCGCCCAACAGCGGCACCTTGCTTTCAGAACGGGTAAAGTCATCTTGAATCAATCCCCCTAACACAATCGTTTCACCATCATCTGCCAAAATGGTGGTCTTAATTGAGCGTTTATTGGTGATCAAATCCGCTGACTGTACCGCTTCAGAGGTGGGCACCACTGCAGACACCTCCTGCTCAACTTGCAAGCGAATAACGTCACCTTCATTGATCTGCGGGATCACCTTCAAGGTCAACCCAACATCTTCACGAGAGATGGTCTGAAAAGGATTTGACGTACCCGAAGAAGACGAGGTACTGCTTCCGGTAATAAAGGGCACATTTTGGCCTACAATAATCTCGGCCTCCTCATTATCAAGCGTCATGATACTGGGCGTAGAGAGAAGGTTAGCGTTTGTCGAGTTTGCCAATGCCTGAAGCAGTGCGCCGTAGCCCGAAGACGAGTCGGAGCTCCGCTCCCCTGCAACCAGTGACACTCCATCAGACAGTGCCGGCACACCACCTACACCTTCCACTGCGGCCGCTATAGTGGTCAAATTATTGCCCAAATTGGAAAAATTGATGGCACCCACAATGCCGCCATCCTGATCAAGTGATGCCCACTGAATACCCAGCGCATTGCTGACATCACCAGAAACCTCAACAATAGCGGCCTCTATCAACACTTGGGCTCTGCGCACATCAAGCTGGCGAACAATCTCCTCAATATCTTGAAGATCCGCAGGATCCGCCCGAACCACTAGGGCATTAAGCGTCTCATCTGCTTGAATATTCAATGCGGTCGTTGGCGCCTCTTTGACGCCCTTGCCACCCCCTTTAGTGGTCTTATCTGAACTGCTGACAAGATTTTTTATAATTTCTGCCACCTTCACCGCATCGCCATGACGCAGGTAGATCACCTTCGTTGAACCCGCTCGATCACTGGGTACATCCAGTTCAGCAACCAAAAGACGAACACGCTTGCGTGCCGACTTTTCGCCTTTAATGATTAACCGGTTCGTACGCTCTTCTGCAACAACCGTCACACGTGCCGCACCTTTTTTTCGCCCCTTCTTACTAGAAGAGACCTCCACCGGCTCCAGCTTCTCTAGCAAGCCAACAACCTCGACAACCCAAGCATTCTCCAGCTGGACCACCTCCAACTCTTCATTCTCAGCGCCATCAATGCGCTTGATAATATCCATAATACGATTAATATTCGCAGCGTGGTCACTGATAATTAACGCATTAGCGGATGCAACACCGGCAAGATGGCCATATTGAGGTATCAAGGGCCTTAATATAGGCACCAGCTCTACGGCCGCTGTATTTTTCACCTCTATAACGCGAGTCACCAACTGCTCGCCTTTAATTTTGCCCTGCTCTAAAGGAATCGTATCCTGCTTAGCATTATTGTTTGGAATAATCTTAATCACATCACCTGACGGCACCGCAGCAAATCCATGCACATGCAGCACTGACTGAAACAGCTCGAACACAGCCTCCGTTGACATCGAAGCGGTAGACACCACGGTGACGCGCCCTTTCACACGCGGATCGACTATAAAGCTTTTCCCTGTTATATCCGATATTTGTGTCACAAACGCCTTAATATCAGCCTCTTTTAAATTTATTTTCCACGTCTGCTCCGCATGCACAGAAACCCCAAAAGAGAAGGGTAACCAAAAAACAATGCATAAAAGCAGCCGCCTCTTTGATATCCCTATTGGTACCTTATATTTATTTGTAAATGCTTTCATAATGTCACTACTTAGATAACTTAATCCGTTTAAATTAATTCATATTGCTTATATAACATTGTTTATAAGTGTCTAATATACTGCCTCTACAATTTGGGCACCGGCACATTAACCGTATACCGCCTAGAACCTCGCTCAATCTCCACGCCCACTTCGCTATGAGACATCAGCTCGTTATACAGCCCCTGGTCTGCTTGGATATCCCCCAATGCATGACCGTTGACGGAACGAATAATATCACCCTCTCGCAAACCCAACATTTTAATAATATGCGGAGGGACATTTCCAGATAAGCGGTACCCCCCTCCTTCGGAGGCCGGCCATACATCAACCCCTAAGTCACTCAACGTCTCTTCGGGGCTGTCATTAAAGTCCTGAGTAAAACTCTGCAAAAGTCGGTCCGGATTCATCGTTCTAGCGCTTGAGATCAGTTTTCCTGTGCGACTCTTAGCCTCCGAACGCGCCAATTTATCGCGCCTTCTTGACAAGCTGCTACCCGATTTCTTTGAGCCGGTTCGACCTGTCTTCTGCCTTGCCTTGCTAGGTGCATCAGAAGCCGATACCGCAACGCCTTTTAACTGTGGAAACCGTAACACCTCCATTCGGCTGCTTCGACTTAACAGCACCCGATCTTCGTGCACCTCCTCCAATATCGCATTTCCTGGTAAGCGCTCGCCAATACGATACAGCTTGCCCGGCTTGCCCTTCTCCGCAATAATGGCCGATCCACCCCCTTCATCCCCTGCACTGAACACACCTTCTAGCTCGAGTCGCAGCGTTGTCTCGGGCACCTTTTCTGAGCGTGGTGCGGGTTTGGGTTTCACCACTCTGGTCACACCTTTTGTACCAAACAGGTGCCACCCTTGCAAACTGGGCAAATCAACACCTCTGCTCGAACCAGAGCGCTGCTCCCCCCCTCCAGCGTGAGTCGGCAATCGGTGCTCTACCGCAACCACAGCGCCAGGGTTCAAAAAAAACCAGGTCAGCTGTGCCAACGTATAAGCAATCGCACAGACCAACAGTAGGCAGCAGATCCCTAACCCCCTGTTAATCCACAACGCCCATACCGCCTTATTGCTCTTTGCCATTCTTATCCAAACATATGCGATAAACGCACATTATTAACATCTGTTTAAAAAATAGAGCGGATAGCGCCTACACATACCCACTGATTCATTGACTCCCGCCCTATAGGGCTTTATATCACTTTCTGCTTCACATTGAAAAACGCCCTATCGCCATCACCGCGATCTTCAGCTTGACCAACCAGATGCAAAAGACGCTTCAATACGGTCACCTCTGCCCAGCCCTCTGAATCCAATCGTGCATAGCCCACCTTCTGACCGCTCTCTTTGAGAGAAACATCAAACACCCAGGCTTGCTTCTCCTCTTCGACACTCAATACCCCTTTCAGTTCAGGCACATCAACACGCCGCTGCTGCCCTCCCAACGGAAAGCGCGCGCGTCCACCCTGATACAAGACAGCACCTTCAGCATCACGCATATCTTTAACGTCGCTACCAAAGGCTAAAAAGAGATCCTCAAACAGCAATGCACCGGAGAGCTCAACACCGTTTGACTGCAAAAACTGATTGATAAAACGCGCATCGACTCTGCCGGTCACCGACCTCAAAGCCACTGAACCAAAGCCTTTACTGACGATGGCTTTAAGAGAGGCCCCAGGGTGTTGAATCTCAACACGACCGCCCAGCTGCAGCCTAAAAAAAGAGGCGCCATGCCATTGCCAATGAGCACGCCCTTTTGAGACAGATTCTGGAAATTCTTTAACGCGATACTCTACATG
>JAYPBG010000205.1:5914-6649 GCA_038124075.1 Gammaproteobacteria bacterium | reverse complement strand
TGCCAAGCGGTCAACTGCTTAGCATAACTTGCCCACTCTGTTAGAAGAGCCTTAATATAGGGTGCCTCAACCTCACTGTGCCGCTTCGTGATACGTTTGTGGCAGCCGCAGAAGGTACAGAGACTTTCACAATAAGGTAAATGTATATAGAGTGAAATACCGTCCCTGTATACATCCTGATAATGCTGATTAACCCCTTTCTCCCACGCATCAATTGAGAAACTCTGACTGTTCCAAAATGGGACGGCGGGATAGCTTGTATATCTTGGGCCTTTGGTATTGTACTTATCGACTAGGCGCATCGTTTCAGGGCAGGGGCGATATGACATATAACTCTGTTTTCCATTCGGTTTCTATTCTCTAAAGCATATGCACGGTTTACACTCTCTGGAATACGTATTTATTCGTACCTTTAGTGTCAACCCATTAATGCCAGCCCGCCTATAGCGCTATAGCGGCTGCGATAGATGACACTGGTCAAGCAGCCCTAGCTCACTGGATCAAAAAGTCAATATTTCCCTTGCATACTTTAATCAGCGCCATTATAGTAGATGCGTCTTCATCCTAAAAATCAGGGATGGGGCAGTTCATTTATTCAATCATAATAAATATTTAACATCTAATATAAAAAACTAACAGAAGAAATATAGGAGTATTACAATATGAATAGCATCTCATCAACAACCATCTCATCAACAACCGCACCAAACCTTGATTCACCAAACACAAGCACTA
>JAYPBG010000205.1:5116-5904 GCA_038124075.1 Gammaproteobacteria bacterium | reverse complement strand
CAAGCACTACTTCCACACAAAGTCAATCAAAGGAGTGTTTACCAAACATAGTCGAAAATAATAGAAAAACAAATGTGCATCAACTCATTAGCAGATTCGAAAACCTTAAGACCACATCCAAAAAAAACCTTACCTCAAAAATCACATTAAACCCAAAAGACTTTATATCTATAAATAAAAGAAGAGATCGCCTTGAAAAAAACATTAAAAACAATAGCGGGGATAAAAACACAACACCCAACCTAACATTCCAAGAACAAATCAAAACACTGAAAAACAAATACTTGAACACTGACTCACGCCCTGAAAAACTAAACATACTGCTAAATATATTAACGGTTTACACTGAAAACGACAACGCATCATCACCGGCTGTCAATGAGGCAGAGAGAAAAGAGATCAAACGCGACATTCATACCTCGTGCTTTCGCCCCATAACAAATGGTATTACTACTGAAAATGAGCGGGAGGTACTACAAAAGGAGTACGAGGATCTTTTTTCAAAACGCAACCATAAGATCAACAACAACCCCGAAACCGGCTTCGCCTATGAATATTTAGCAATAAAAATAGGAGCAAATACAAATCACATACACACACAATGAACTCCAATTATTTCATCATGCAATTCGGAAAGCGGATGAATAACAACAACTAACTCAAGCCGACAACTTTTACCAGCTTCTTTGCGAGCGACTAAAAAAGGGGCCTAAAGGCCCCTTCAAAAAGGTAGATACAACCGAATTTACAGATAACCTTTATAGATTAGTTATAGATATAACAGAGAT
>JAYPBG010000205.1:0-5106 GCA_038124075.1 Gammaproteobacteria bacterium | reverse complement strand
GACCCCATAATGTCTAATGATTTAAAGTTACGTTAACGCTCTTCAGCATTTGGGGCTGATGAGGACTGATCTTCAGGTGAGGCATCTGAAGGGGGATTGGCACTCAGCGTAGCCAGATTCTTTTTGTCTGGCTCAATCTCTTGCACAGCCATTTTGCTCGGCTCAGCAGGCAGCGTGCTCTGGACTGAAACCCTAGGCTCCTTTTTGGGGAGGAGCTTTCCAAAAAAGGATGAAGGGGCTTCACGTTTTGCAACCGCACCCTCTGTAACACTCTCGGCACTCTCGATCTTATTGGCATAATTTATAAATTTTGGCCGCTCTACAGATACGCGATTACTTCGACTGTAGTAAGGGGATGAGTTACCGATGGCTGTAGGCTCAGGCACATGAAACACCTGCAAAAAACCGCCACTGAGTGGCTTTAAGTCTTCTGCTAAATACCCTTTTAACGCACCGCATTTTTGCAGCTTATTCCAGCGACCAAACCAGTTCCACCTTTTTGAGTGCACCTTAAACGTCATGTAGCGGACCTCTTGACTTTTTATGCCCATTTTATACCATGCAAACTTTTTGGGCTTCAAGAAACGGTCATTCACCAGATGTTGCTCCACCTCCGAAATACGAAAAACAGAGCCCGCTGGAATAACACGCTCTTTTTTAGATGGCTGAACACGTAGACTGGCTTTAATGTTGTGCGTCTCTACCTTACCGCAAGTTTCCACCTCCTCTTTCACGTTTGAGAAAACAACATGATCAACATAAGCCGGAATAAGAATATCATGGGCAACATGAATTCGAGTATCGGTGGGCAGATGGTGAATCTGAGTAGGGGGCAGTTCAGCCGACTCTATTTCATCCAACGACCAATCCCGCTCACCCAACCACACTTCCGCCGTAGCTAAAGGGGCGGTAAAAAGTAAGCTTAAGGATATCAGTGCTGCCAGGAGAGGGGGTCTCTGCGGGAGTCTCTTTTTCATCATCATACTTAAAGGGGATTGAGTCGTTTGCATTAATACTGCTTCCTCGCAATCGCTGAGTGAGTCATTATTAGGGAAGGTTGAGTAACATGTGAATACATATACGTTATTATATTAGTTTAAGTCCAACATCTATCTATTTAAAGTAATCTTTCTTCTCGAATCGTAAGTTTATGCAACACAACAGACAAGTGCTTGATATTTGTACCAACAGAGACGCTAATATCATAAGGCCATTAATTCGGCACCCTCCATATACAACAAGTGTAATTTGGAAACACCGCTACCCCCCCTCTTGGTAACCGTTATAATGAACGAAAGAGGTTAAGGTTTTACGCGTATCCCACCCCAACAGCTCCAGCTCAGGGGCATCATAGAATGTTTTCACGTAGCCAAAGCACAGGTAGGCAATCAAGCGATGCTCATCTGGAATATGCAGCAGATCTTTTACAACCTCAGGATTGATAATGCTGACCCACCCCATGCCAATATTGAGGGCCCGCGCCATTAACCACATATTCTGTATCGCGCATACTACACTGTACTCCCCCATCTCTGGCATGGTGTTGTTGCCGATGGTCGCCTGCTGCGGAGGCTTATAGAAAACAGCCATGTTTAAAGGGGACTCTTTAATGCCCTCCAGCTTTAGAGCACTGTACTGAGTACGCTTCTGTTTTGAAAAAGAGGCTTTTGCAGCCTCATGTTCCAAGGTAAAATTATCATAGAGGCGCGCTTTAATCTCTGGGTCATCGACAAGCACAAAGTCCCAAGGCTGAGACAGGCCAACGGATGGGGCTGCGACTGCGGCTTGAAGAATTTTATCAATCTCACTTTGAGCAATGCTGTCGGGAAGAAAGTTATTCCCTCTCACATCCCTACGCCGCATAATCAGTTCAGCGAGCAGCCCCTGCTCATCGATCGAAAACGCTCTATTCATAATACTCTTTCTCCCTCGCCGTTATCCCTAACCACCTTCCAAATACCCTCCAACAACAGGGCAAACCCTCTTAACCCTCTTTAACCTTATTTGGCTGCTTTTCTATATTAATCCCCAAATGAATACCATCAAAATTAACATCAAAAAAGCGAGCTGTTTCAAGGAGGAGCCCGGTCAAGCGTTGATCACTGAAGAATACACTGCGCTTCGATTGCAACTTCACAGGATCAATTGAACGAAATACATGCTCTAGATCGGTATAGCTGAGCTGCTCACCCCACTCGAAGCTGTCATCACGCCTGAAAAAGGAGACCAAACGTGCACGGTCACCCGAAGCGTCTTTTGCGAGCCGCGTTACACCCCCCCTTGATCTAAGAGGCTCTACTATAACACCAAAGCCGTCACCCACTGCATATTTTTCATTGATTCTTGTTGATCTGGAGATCTGTTTCACCATGAGATCATCCTTTAAAATAGACGAGTTACCGGCCACATGCTCACAGAGAAGATAACCAGCAACCATATAGGCTTCCGCTGGGATCTTCATGACGTCTGCACTCTCTATATGCTTTATCACATGGTAAACAGCATTCGCCTTACGCATATTGGTCACCGTTTTCTGTTGCTGATCAAACGGCCATTGAGAAAAGAGGTATTCAGCACTCAAGCTATTTGCGCAGAAATTAAAAGAGGCCTGTGAGAAGCAACCTATGGTCTCATCACGGTAGATGGGGTTAGGGTGCCATCGTTCTGGGTAAACTTTAACAACCCCATCCAACAGGGCCCACTGCCTACTCCTTTCACCACTTTTATGGCTGCGCTCAACTCGCTCAAAACCACCCCAGGGGTTGTCAGTTTCCCGAGCAGCACTGTGCTCATTAGCACTCTGCGCTTGTGGGTGATACACCTTAACGCGCCCTTCCGCTTCAATAAAGTCGATCCACGTCTTACGTAACCTCTCAGGTGACCCCTCCAAAAAAGAGGTAGACGCCTTAGTCTCTTTTTTAGATGCATTTTTAGGTGCACTTAACTGGGCGGCTCGTTCATGCTCTATCCTCCTCCGCCTTGCCTTTTTACCCTTCTTCTTGGACGTCGCTTTACGGTTGTGGTTGTGGTTAGACTGGGTTCTGCCTATTTTTTTCTGTCCATGAGGCTCTGCATCACTCAGCGACAACTGACTAAACAGCATCTCCTTTCCAAACTCCACGATCCCCACCTCAGCAGCTAGATCACGCAACATCTCTTGAGCAAACATAATCTGGTAGTGATAATGAAGCAACTTGATAACTCGTACATCATGAACCCCCTCAGCCTCTGTAATAGCCGCATATATTATCATCAGACCCATCGTTATTTTCTCAAGCGCCTTTTCTCGATCGGACTGGGCAGATGCGTTATTTGATGGGCGGGTGGTGATATAGGTTCGCACGCGTTTGCATTGCTCCAGGGCATCATGAAGCACCGTCTCTACACTGTGTTGTTGAGAAAGGCTGCTCTCATACTGTTCTAATGAGTTGTACATTTTACGCATAGAGAGCAGCCCCAAAAATGAATCCACAGCAAGATGAGGGTGCTCCAAATAGGGTCTATCGACGAGCGGAGGAAAGAGTTCGACTTGCATCCGATTGATCCACTGAAGGATATGATGCACATTCACCAACTCATCTGATAAACCTTTATGAATCACCATCCAGGCTAGATCAGCGACCTCTCTGGCCTTTGCCATCTCTTTACGATGACCATAACAGATGCACTCACCTTTTTTGCTCTCTTTCAACTGAGGGCGTACACCTGAAGAGGGCAAAAAGAGTTTAAGCAACACCTGTCGCTCTTTCTTATAGGCATCATACTCTTCTCCTTTTATGACACCCAGTTCACCATAATAAGCAATCAGCCGATCCGTCACCTCAAAGTGCAACCCAGCCAAAGATAACCTATGAAACTGATGTGCCGCCTCCACGGAGGGGATAAGCACATCGCAAGGCCTACACCCCTTCTCCAACATCTCATCATTGAGTACATGGGGGCTGTCATCATTTAAAGAAGCCTGCTCATAGTAATAGGAGAAATCGATCATATCCGATGTGTTTGAATTAAATAGGCTGCCAACAACAAAATTGATATACGTGACACGCAGAATAAAATCCATCACATCGATGGGAAGCCTCTGAAGCGTATAATCAATCGAGTCGAGAGACTTAATAAATGCATCAACAGGAATAGGATTGGCCTCTTCATTTAAGACGGCCTGTAAAGCGAACCCATCCTCTTTAAACAGATGCTCTCTTAATGCAGTGATCATGGAGAAGCACCCCTCTTGATCTCCCTTCTGCCCCTCACACTGATCGTTATTCTCATACTGATCACTGTAGGACGACGCAAATGTTGCATGCGCTTGATCAAGGCTTTCAAGCAACAATCGGCTGATCACAAGAAATCTATAGTGATGCCGCCAACTCCTCTCCTTACCACCTGAAAATGCCTCCTTAAATGCCCATACAATCATAGAAGGTTGCTCTGCATAGGGCACTCTCTTTAAGACTTTACAGAGATCACGTTCAACCGACAATTTTTCGCTTGCCAGTAAAGGAACCTGATAAAAGAGCGTTAACATGATCTTAAAATCACTCGGCATCGCCCAACGGCCATCAAACAGACCAGCTTGGTCACTCTGAACGCTCTGAACGGACATCTGCTTAACACGCAACTGTTCAAGCGCAGCCTCTGCGCCCGGTCGCCTCATAGCCCCTGCCTCATCCTCTCGTATTGAGGACCGTGTTGAAGACAAGCTTGCGAAGGATTCGCTACGGGAGAGCACCGAATCAACCGTCACTGGTGTGGTATCGGCAGGCTTAGATGCTAAGGAGGGCGGCGGCTGTGTGGAAGCAGAGGGATCAAGGGTATTCATAAAGTGTTTTCCACAAGCAACGCCTAACCAACCAGCCAGCCAGCCAGCCAACCGACTGACCAAGATTGAGAAGTGCTAGCTGCTCGAAGTAAAATAAAATAAAGCAAATCAAACAAACAGAGAAGAATCAGCACTGATGAATACTGAAAACAGTTAAAATAGTGACAAATCAAGCGCTGGCATTGATATTAGTTTATTTGATATAGAAAATAAATATTAAATTAAAAACAGACGCGGTTTCAACTCCGAAGTGCAACAGGTTAATTTCGTGTTAATCGCTCATG
>JAYPBG010000204.1:6016-6718 GCA_038124075.1 Gammaproteobacteria bacterium | reverse complement strand
GGCGATAGAGAGGGTGCTTGCGCGCTTAAGCAGTCGTACGCACTATTAATCTCACAAGTAACCTCAGAAATAACCTCACAAATAATGCTCACAATTTGGTGAAGTTAATGCTGTTTTGGCATTAAGGGTTCTTTTTCAAGACAGAGACCGAGAGCGCATTGACTAGGACGTCACAATAGGAGATCACAATGGCCACCCTATTTAAAGCACTGCAAGCTGAAAAACCCGCTGGTGAAGGCCGGCTGGAGCCTAATCTCTCCATTGTCAAACGCTCTATTGATGACCTCCCTGAAGGCGATGTGCTGGTCAGGGTGCACTGTTCGGCTCTCAATTACAAAGATGCACTGTCGGCATCAGGGCATAGAGGCATTACTCGCCACTACCCTCATACGCCAGGGATTGATGCGGCCGGTATGATTGAGTGGTTGTCGGATGATGCTGAAAAAGAGGGGCGGTTGGAGGTCGGCGATGCTGTGATCGTCACCGGCTTTGATCTGGGCATGAACACTTCAGGTGGCTTTGCCGAGTATATTCGTGTGCCGGCCGACTGGGTGGTGAAGAAGCCGGATGCGCTATCGATGGAAGCCTCAATGATGTTGGGTACCGCAGGACTAACGGCCGCGATGGCGGTTGATTCGCTGCTTCAAGTGGGGATTACGCCAAGTTTTGGGGAGATTGCCGTAACGGGGCCGACAGGAGGCG
>JAYPBG010000204.1:1913-6006 GCA_038124075.1 Gammaproteobacteria bacterium | reverse complement strand
TTGCTGTTACGGGCAAGATGGAGATGGCGTCATTCTTGGCGTCCATCGGTTCGACTGAGGTTTTGAGTAGAGATCAATTTCTATCTGATGCGGATAAGCCCATTTTAAAAGCGCGGTGGGGCGGGGCGATCGATACCCTTGGGGGGGCGCCGCTGATGACGCTTTTAAAAGGTATAAAATATGGGGGCAGTGTCGCCTGTTGCGGTATGGCGGCCTCTCCAGAGTTTGCTGCCAATGTATACCCATTTATCTTACGTGGCGCCAACCTTTTGGGTGTTGACTCTGCGCACCTGCCGCTTGATGTGCGTGAGGAGATGTGGACTCATCTGGCATCGGACTGGCGGTTACCTCACCTGGAGAGCATTGCAGAGTGTGTTACTTTGGATCAGTTGCCTGAAAAGATTGAGAAGATGTTGGCAGGCGGCAGTCGAGGTAGAGTGGTGGTGTCACTTCTGAATGATCCAGTGTAGACTCGGCGTTTAATCTAAGACATTTTTTAATCTAAGACAATGTTGCTTTGTCTTGCAAAGTTTTCCAGCGCCTCTTTAATTTTATTCTGGCTGCACGGTTTTACAATAAAGCCATTGGCGCCTGATGAGAGTGCTTCTTTAACGTTATCGGGTGTGCTATGGCTGCTTAACATGACGATGAAGGCGTCTTTATTATGCTCTTTTATCTCTTTAAGGACTTCAAAACCATCTTTCTCAGGCATATCAATATCTAAAAATGTGATGCCCACAGACTCATCTTTATGCGCGCGTATGCCATCGTCACCGCAAGAGGCTTTTTTGACCTTTTTGCAGCCGCACTCGCGCAGCAGTCCAGCGATCAGCTCTCGCATCGTGCCGGAGTCATCGATGATAAGGGCGGTTTTTTGGTAGACGACCGGCCAATTCACAGCGGCTTTCATGCTTTACTCCTTTTGGGTCTTATTTTAATGTTTTTTATGTTATGTATGTCCACATATATAACAGTGGATTAAAAAGGATTTCATATTCAGTATAACGCTCTTTTTCAAAAGTTTTAGGGAAAATTGAGAAAATAAGAAGGTCGCTCAAGAAGGCTACTATAGAAGGTTAGGGGCGAGCCATCGTTCAGCCTCCTCAAGTGACATGCCTTTGCGTTTAGCGTAGGAGGTCAACTGATCTCGATCAATTTTTCCGATTGCAAAATAGCTCGATTCTGGATGAGATAGGTACCAGCCACTCACCGATGCTGCAGGCAGCATGGCAAAGTGCTCGCTCAATGTAACATCGATGCTTTCGGTGGCATTGAGCAACTCAAAGAGGGTCGCTTTTTCCGTATGTTCTGGACAGGCGGGGTAGCCGGGTGCGGGGCGTATGCCTGCATAACGCTCTTTGATCAGCGCTGTGTTGTCCAGGTTCTCGCTCGGTGCATAGGACCAAAACTCTTTACGAACCCGCTCGTGCATCCGTTCAGCAAACGCTTCTGCTAAGCGGTCGGCTAAGGCTTTGAGCAATATGCTGTTGTAATCATCGTGGTTCTGCTCAAACTCAGTAATCATGCTCTCCATATTCAGCCCGGCGGTTACGACAAAGCCGCCGATGTAGTCGGCTGTTTGGCTCGACTTAGGGGCGATGTAGTCGGCCAGTGAGAGATTGGGTTTTTTACTGGGTTTCTGCACTTGTTGGCGAATGTGATGTAAGGTTGCAAGGCGCTCTTCTCGTGAGTCATCTTTATAGAGTTCGATATCATCATGGTTTACCGTCGAAGCTGGCCAGAAGCCAATGGTTGCTTTAGCCGTGAGCCAGCCTTTCTCGATGATGTCGGTAAGCATCGCTTGAGCGTCTGCGAACAGAGCGCGGGCCTGTTCACCCACAATGTCATCCTCGAGAATGTTTGGGTACTTTCCGGCAAGCTCCCAGGTGATGAAAAAAGGGGTCCAGTCGATATACTCTTTCAGCTCGTTCAGGTCGTAGTCTTCAAACACGCGTACGCCGAGAAAGCTGGGCTTGGGGGGGGTGTAGTTCTGCCAGTCGAGGATCAACCGGTTGGCAATGGCCTGTTCATAGGAGAGTGGCGGCGCCTTCGGCTTTCGGTTTTTATTGCGCTCTCGTATCGTCTCATATTCAGTGCGACGCTCCTGAACAAAACCGTCACACAGCTCTTCACTGATCAGTTTTGTCGCCACCGCGACGCTGCGTGATGCATCAGGCACATAGACGGTGGGACCGTTAGAGTAGGCGGGCTCAATCTTTACGGCGGTGTGCGCTTTTGAGGTGGTGGCACCGCCAATCAATAAGGGCATATCAAACCCTTGTCGCTGCATCTCTTTTGCAACATGCACCATCTCATCAAGAGAGGGGGTGATCAATCCGCTTAAGCCAATGATGTCGGCATTTTCCGCTTTTGCGGTGGCCAGTATTTTATCGCAAGGGACCATAACGCCCATGTCGATCACATCGAAATTGTTGCACTGCAGAACGATGCCGACGATGTTCTTGCCGATGTCATGGACATCGCCGTTGACGGTTGCCGTCACTATTTTGCCTTTTGCTTTTGCGTCGTCTCCTCAGCTGGCTTTCTCCTCTTCAATAAAGGGGGTTAAGTGGGCAACCGCCTGTTTCATGACCCGCGCGCTTTTGACCACCTGCGGGAGAAACATTTTCCCGGATCCAAAGAGATCGCCCACGACGTTCATGCCATCCATCAAAGGGCCTTCGATCACTTCGATTGGGCGGTTTAGGCACTGGCGTGCTTCCTCAGTGTCCTCTGTGATATAGGTGGTGATGCCTTTAACCAAGGCGTGCTCTAGGCGCTTGTTCACAGCCCATGTTCGCCAGGTAAGATCCTCGGTATGTTTCTGAGCGGCTTCGCCTTTGTATTGCTCCGCCACCTCCAGAAGTCGCTCGGTCCCCTCTGGGCAGCGGTTGAGGACCACATCTTCAACGCAGTTCTTTAAGGCTTCGGGGATCTCTTCATAAATCTCCAGCTGACCTGCATTCACGATGCCCATACTCAGGCCTGCTTGAATGGCATGGTAGAGAAAAACGGCGTGAATGGCCTCGCGCACTTTATTGTTGCCTCGGAAGGAGAAGGAGACGTTGCTGACGCCACCTGAGGAACGCGCGTGTGGACACTGCTCTTTTATGAATCGGCAGGCATTGATAAAATCGACCGCGTAATTGTTATGCTCTTCAATACCGGTTGCGATGGCAAAAATATTAGGGTCAAAGATGATGTCCTGTGGTGGGAAGCCGATGCTAACAAGCAAGTCGTAGGAGCGTTTACAGATGTCGCATTTCCGCGCTTCGGTATCCGCTTGCCCCTGTTCATCAAAGGCCATGACCACGACGGCGGCCCCGTAGGCCATACAGAGTTGAGCCTGTTGAATAAACGGTGCCTCACCCTCTTTTAAGCTGATCGAGTTAACAATCGACTTACCTTGGGTCCGTTTCAGCCCCTCTTCGATGATCTCCCATTTGGAGGAGTCGATCATAATGGGAACACGGGCAATATCAGGTTCAGAGGCGACCAGGTTCAGAAAGGTGATCATCGCCGCTTTGGAATCAAGCATCCCTTCATCCATATTGATGTCGATGATCTGTGCGCCCGCTTCGACTTGTTGCTTTGCCACTTCAAGCGCTTCCGCATAGTTCTCCTCTTTAATAAGCCGTTTGAATCGTGCGGAACCGGTGATGTTGGTGCGTTCGCCGACATTTACAAAGAGGGAGGCATCATTAATGTTAAAAGGTTCAAGCCCGCTTAATCGGCACGTATAGTCGGGTGGAGGCAGTGGCCGAGGCGTTTTGTCGGCCACCACGTTTGCAATGGCTTCGATGTGTGCCGGTGTCGTACCGCAGCAGCCGCCGACCAAATTGAGCAGTTGAGCTTCAGCGAAGGTTTCAATAATCGCTGACATCTCTTCTGGGGTTTGGTCGTAGCCACCAAACTCATTGGGAAGGCCAGCGTTGGGGTGCGCTGAGATATAGCTGCTTGAACAGCCTGCCAACTCTTCTAAGTGGGGGCGCAACTCTTCTGCACCTAAAGCGCAATTAAGGCCAATGGAGATCGGTTGTGCATGTGCTGTGGCGTTCCAAAACGCTTCCGGTGTCTGGCCGGAGAGTGTGCG
>JAYPBG010000204.1:0-1903 GCA_038124075.1 Gammaproteobacteria bacterium | reverse complement strand
CGGTGATGGTGCCCGAAATCATAATGGGCAGATCAAGAGCATGTTGTTTGATCAGTTGTTGGCAGGCAAAGATGGCGGCTTTACAGTTAAGGGTATCAAAGACGGTCTCAATCAATAAGATATCTGCGCCACCATCGATCAAACCCTGCGCGGCTTCAGTATACTGCTCGGCCAGCTCATCAAAGGTGATGTTTCGAAACGCTGGGTCATTAACATCGGGTGAAATAGAGGCTGTTCGGTTTGTTGGTCCTAGGATACCGGCAACAAAGCGTGGTTTTTCTGGGGTTTGAGCGGTCACAGCATCCGCTTCTGCTCTGGCCAGCTCGGCTGATACTTTGTTCAGTTCGTAGGCGAGGGAAGCCATATCGTAGTCCGCCTGAGCGACACGGGTACCACTGAATGTATTGGTCTCAATGATGTCGGCACCGGCATTAAGATAGGCGCGATGAATGCCACGAATGATATCAGGCTGTGTTAGGCTGAGCAGATCATTGTTCCCTTTAACATCGCAGTGAAAGTCAGCAAAGCGATCACCGCGAAAGTCCTCTTCTTCAAGCTCATGCTTTTGAATCATCGTGCCCATGGCACCGTCTATGATCAAAATAGCGTTCTCTAATCGCTCTTTCAAGAGCGTGGTGCGGGAGTGGGTTGGGCGCCTAGTCGAGGTTGAATCGTATGAATGTTGGCTCATGATCTAATCTGTATGTGGGGTGTATGGGCTGTCTTGGTTATGACCTGACGGGTGCAGATCTGTCGTATCTATGTTCAAGTATGTTCAAGTGGTGTAAGTTTAACAGAGAGGTTAATTTCCGTCAGGTAAGAACTGCTCATAATCAGTATGAGGTGGGCTCAGGAGAGTGAAACAAAGGAAAAGGGCATATATGGACGTTCTCATGGAGTCAAGCGATTTCGAGAAGAAAAAAAGAGATGTAAGTTACGGCTTTTTTACATTAATCCGTAGATCTAGATCGCAGGATTTCAAGCCCTTGTTGGGGGTTACCTCGCTCGGCTCTTGCGGCAAAACGCAAATAAGATTCCCTTTCAGTTAGAGCTATCGTAACAAACTCATCGAGCAACTTATTGACGCTTATGTTTTGAGCGCTGGCAATGGCAGCTAATTTATTACGCTTTTCTTCTGTGGTCCTATATGTAATCGTTGCCATGCATCACCTCTATGAACTCTTCTGGTGTTATTGACCTAAAACCAAACTTTAACTCTCCGGAATCTAAGTCTTTAATGTTTTGAGTGATAATCCATTGCGCATTACTCGCTACAGCTAAATCAATTAAATGATTGTCACTTTCGTCTATTAAATTGGGCCTCCATAGATAACGAATGGTGTTCCATGTGCATATATTGAGCAGAGCATCTAATACCTTATTTATCTCTGCTGGCGTATATCTTGACCGCATTTGAATTTCTGGACGACCTAAAACATCTTCGTATTCGCTGAACAGGGCACTACCAATTTGAGGTTGTAATTTCTGTTCCAAGCACATTTCAAGCACCTGATAGCTCGCGCTTTTCCTGCTAGGGCTAAGCATTGCATTCACAATAATGTTGGTATCGATAATAATCTGCATAAGATTAAATGCTACCTTATACGATAGCATATATCAAGTCTTATACGATAGCAGCTAAGCTTTTCAGATGCAAATAGTATACTGATTGTTTATAGGTTTGAGAGCAGCTTTAAGAGACGTAAGAATCGTAAGAAAATCGTAAGAAGGAAAAACCATCAAAATACCCGCGCCTCCCTACGAACAGAGGTGGAAACTATAGAGAATGCAAAGTATTCAACCAAAGGTGCTGAATGCTGAAGAATGGAGGTGTTGGCATTGAACCAGCTGATATCGGTAAGACGTTTGCGCCAAACGGGAAGTAGGGCATTAAGCGTTGTGC
>JAYPBG010000203.1:1047-6719 GCA_038124075.1 Gammaproteobacteria bacterium | reverse complement strand
ATGCTTTATTGCCTGAAACAACTGAAAACATGCTGCCATATTTTTTGATGGATGTGGCCCATCGATCTGCCTGAATGCCTAAACGATCCAGCAGTGGAGGTACATCTTCGCTGATGAAACCCTTCTTGTCACTTCTTATCACCCGCCCAGTCTCCTCAACTAACTGAAGATAGTCCTCAAATGAAAATGGAATGCAAGGTTCTAGGTTTGATTGAGCACCACCCTCAAAGCTTAATAGAGGTGCTTTGGGTAGGTCAGTGTTTGGAAAAGGCGTAGTATTTTTGTTTTGAGATTTTTTGTTCAGAGCAGCGCTCTGCTTATTTAAGCGATTTTTGATTTTATTTTTGACTTGATTGGTTTTTTTAGAGCGACGGCTAAGTGAGTTTAGGTGCTCAAAGAGTCTGCTCTGAATGGAGGTAAAATCAGACGATTCGCTGTTTTTTGCAATATGAGCACGAATAGGATTGAGATCGACATAGGTCATGCAGGCGAGTAGAGCGGTTTCGTCCAGTAAGGCTTGGCTTTTAAAGCGACCTTCCCAAAATCGGCCTGAGCAGTTTTCCTCTTTGTTCGCCTGTCTGGCGATGGTCTCGTTCATACAGCGCATGAACCAGCTGATATCGGTGAGGCGTTTTCGCCAAACGGGGAGCAGGGCGTTAAGGGTTGCGCTTTGTTCATCGTCAAGCGGTATGTCATTGATCCATTCTGAGATAAAGGTAGGGCCTTTAAAAATAGAGGTCCATCGTTGCGCAACCTCTTTTTCACTCCATGCTTTCGCTTTTTGATCATTGATATGCAGAACGACGTGATAATGGTTGGACATGACGGCGTAAGCGCAAACATCGATAGCGAAAACAGAGGCGAGCTGTTGGAGGCGTTCAACGGTCCACTGTTTTCTGTGATCGTAGTTTTTACCTGTGAGTGGGTCGTCGCCACACAGGTAGGCTCTGCGAACGCAGCGCACCATACAGTGGTAGAAGGGCGTTGATTCTACAGCGACAAGTTCTTTACGGGCTCGGGTCATATTACTGCTCTGAGTGTTTAGGGTGGAGGGGGATGATAGTGGTGTTGTTGGTGGTAGTCAATATTTTCATGGGTGTCCTTTTCTATTTGGGTCTTTTCTATTGCTTTTCTATTTCCTCATTTGGAATCACTCAAACATTAGCCTGATGGCTTCGGTGATCAATATTAAAATACAGATAAACCCAAAAGTTTGGAAAAACCAGTACGCTAAGAAGCCCAAAACTCGATCATATCGTGTAGCATGCGGAAGAAGGGCGTCTGGGTCTGGAATATAGTGAAGCGGATGCCGCTTGTGCAGCCAGCGTATCACTTTAATCGGAAGCCCAAACATTCCGGTAAAAATCAGCACATCCATATAACCCGAACCGGTCCTACCCATATAGGGGGCCAGCTCACTGTTTTTTCTATATTTTCGATGAACAGTTTGACTGAACAGAGAAATAAGTAAACCACCTGGTACGATTGTAAGCAGAACTCCAAAGCCCAGGGCGAGCTGTATTTTATCAAGCATCAATAGACGCCTCGAGATAGATTATACATAGGGTCTGAAATCCTTTTAAGGAATTTATCAATCAAAATAGAACCCGCCGCGAGCCCTCCTGCCAGGGCAGCGCCTCCAATAATTAAAAACACCCAACCGAAAGGCGCTAATATAGGTAAAAACAACGCAGCAGCGGCCTTTGCACCATAAAATGCAAATCCAGTAGCACCCACAAAACTTAACGACTCCCGAAACAGCTCTCGGTTCCAATCTCCTCCACTCAGATACTCTGTATGCACCTGGCCTATCCTTGATCCGAAATCAATAGCTACTAGTCCAGCTCCAACCACATTCGCATATTGCCCAAATTTTATGATTCGATTTATCTCACTCTGATTTGTAAAGCTGAGTTTTGCGACAGCTCTTTTTGTGCGGTTATGTTTTGCAACCTCTATAGCTCTGTCCACATTATGTAAAGACGATCGTTTACGCATCCTGTTTCGCTTTACGATGGTATCAAGCTCAGGCAAAAACTTGGATTGCATTTCAGCACCCATCCGTCGTACTTCAATTTCTGCAAGTGCCACTATATTTTTAGGGTGCCCCCCTGCTCGTGACAGTTCACGATAGCGAAGCAGTGCTTGTTGATAACGATAGACCGATTGCACAAAGCCTGATGTTCGGTCGGCCGTAACCGAGACGGTTGCACCAGTATAGTTAATCGTTGCAACCTCCAAGGCATCCATCATTTCCGCTAAAGCAACGGCCTCTTCTGATCCAAGCTCCATCATCGGTTCACTGATCGCTTTTGAAATCCCTTTTGCCGACAAGCGGGTCATAACCTTTGATCGTAAACTTTCCGCATGAGGGTGTCTTACACCACCGCCACTAGGAGGTTGAATACTATACGGGGTAAACGAGTGCAATATTTTTGGCCTCAAACATTGATTATCATGGATAATAACGTCTTGATGTTCACCCAGCTCTCTTAAAGCTATTTCAGGCGTGAGCCCTTTTGTTGTAAGGAGGATATCCATCATACTGTTTCTTCTTCATAGGTGTTCGGATTGTTTGGCTCGGACAAGAGGGTGACTGTATCTTACATAAAAAAGAGGTAAAGGCTTCTCTAACCTTTTGAAATATAAGGCTTCTTACGGGTTTGTAGGAAGCAAGCCATTGAGCTTCAGGATCTTTGGGTAAATATTGAGCCTTCGAGTGCAATGTGTCAACCATGGAGCGTCTAAAAACATCTAAAATGAGGAAAGTATTGAGTCAAGGACACCCAGAAGTATTGAGTCAAGGACACCCAGTAGTGAGGCAGAGTGAGGCAGGGACACCCAAAAAGAGGGCTATGGCTATTTTTTTGGGTGTCCTTCTATCTCTTCGAGCTACAACCGATGAGTTATATGAATTTCCAATTTTAGGCGCATCGATTCCAATGCCTATTGTAAACCTTGAGCTGCAGGAGTTAATCGGAAGAAAGTTTTCTGGGCAATTCCAGTGGATGGGTGTAGAAATACGATGTACTGATGGGGTAGTGAAGACCTACAGAATTCTTCATGTTATTAATAAGTCATTTTCAGAGATTGATTTGAAACGCTCTGGTTATGATATAGTTGGTGACCTATCGATTCCTTTTGTTAGTGCAGATGCGATGGGGGATCTTGATGTCTGTATGGCTCCTGACTATTGTTTTGATTATCTAGTAAGTCGTAAGTTTTATAAAGCTTTAAATAGCCACAGTGGAGTAGGAGAATTTTTGACAGTCGAAGAGGCTGTTTCTATGGAGCCAAAACGTTTCGGTCAAGATTGAATATTGAGGACATTAAACGTTAAAGAACATTAAAAGCCTTAGAGAAGCCTTAGAGGACAGCCATAAAATAGAAAAAACTAAAAAGAGTGAGGAGTGATCAGTAGATGCTGCATGCGTTTCTAGGGAGTAGTAGGGGAGAGGAGTGGTAGATGACGGCTATAAAAAAGCTCAGAGAAGTAATAAGCAGGACCTAAACGGGCACTGATAGGCTTAATTTATGGGTGTCCTCTCTTGCTTTCTCTTGCTCTTCTGCTCTTCTATTTAATCATAATTGATTCGGTAACGTGGAGAGGGCCGCGCGACCGAATCAATTATAAAAATACAACGCTATCAACAACATTTTCAATAAAACTATAATGCACTTCCTTTCTTAACCAGGTCCCCCCACTGCCCGGTTATCTTTTCATGGCTCACTCTAAAAATTCCTTTTGCAACGTAGATTACTTCACCCGCTGCTTTTTTCAACATATCAACATCACACTCAAACGTATCCTCCTCCTTTTTTCCAGATTCAACCAATGAACTCCAATTGCTCTCTGTTTTAGTTTTAAGTGTCTTAATAAGGCCCAGTCTCGCCATATTCGCATCTTCAAACAGCTTTTTTGCAGATTCTACAGACTCTTTCATAATATAACTCCTAATCAAACTATTTTATTCAACTCAATATAATTACATTGACATCTAAATGCTTTGTAAAAATCCTTTTAAAGGATAACATTTGGAACACATTTAACACTGACTTCAAGAGTAGTGCCGATAGATAATCTCAAAAATAGGGTCATGCAGGCGGCTATTTTTTCTATTTTGTTCCATCTGTTGTTTAATCGCCTTGAAGTCAATCAGCTTACCCGCTCGATGGACTTTTAATATGGCTTGGTACTCCTTTTCCGAAAGAGATCTTGGATATTGTGATGTATACATAACCTCTCCTAAACATAAAAATAGTAATAAAATATAACCAGAAGTTCACATGGTAAAGTGCATTATATTGCTAATGCTACTCACCCTTCCCTATAGACTAATACATTAATTGTGCCAATTTTGGGGTATGAAAATTCATTGTGTTAGCTACAGTCCTAAGTCATATAACAAAAAAGAGCACCATATTAAGCCTTTAAAACAAAAATTTGCATCAAATTGGTTCAGCCTCATAGTAGGTCCATGTGAAAAACGTAAATCCCTATATAAGTTGCGTCTATTTTGCGCAATAAACACAGTGGTATAGATAGTGCAATGCCAATGTATCTTTCATCAAAACCTAAGGAGAGTGTGTGTTATGGCTTACGTTGAACCAAAAGAGTTTGCTACCAAAATGGTAGATGCGGGTGAATCTAAAATATTCATGTCGACAAAAGACACTTTTATCAGAGCATTTATGGCAGGTGCCATTTTAGGGCTTGCCGCATTCTTTGCAATAACGGTGATCGTAAAAACAGGTATACCTTTAGTAGGCGCCATTCTTTTTCATGTTGGTTTTATTATGCTCTATTTAATGATGTTTGTTCTTCTCACGGGCGTTTTTACACTTGTACCACTGGCTGTTATCGATAAACGACCTGGTTGCAATGTGAACAATCTATTGAGGAACTGGGGGCTTGTCTTCTTAGGTAATTTTGCAGGCGCATTAACAGTTGCTTTTTTTGCATCATTTATACTCACCTACGGATACAATACTGATGGAGGGGCGCTCGCTGCTAAGGTGGGTAGCATCGGTGAGTCTCGTACGTTGGGTTACAAAGATCATGGTTTTGATGGCTGGATGACGATTTTCATCAGAGGCATGCTTTGCAACTGGATGGTTTCCATGGGCGTTGTGGGCGCAATGATATCAACCAGCGCAACCGGCAAAATGATAGCAATGTGGATGCCCATTATGCTGTTCTTTTTTATGGGATTCGAGCACTCCATTGTTAATATGTTTCTTTTCCCTTTCTCCATGATCATGGGGGGGGAGTTCACTTTAGTTGATTATTTCTTATGGAATGAGATCCCAACGGCACTGGGTAACCTGGTCGGCGGATTTCTATTAGTCGGCCTTCCGCTCTATTTAACCCATGTTCGTACCAGCCCAGAGAGACGCAACACTAAGAAAGTATCTCCCTCTTCTTCATATAGAGAAGATTCATTCCCTTTAGCAGGTTCTAGAGGCTGATTTATTTATAGGTAGATAGTAGGGTAATAGATCAAAAGAGGATAAGAATGATGTGCAGTCATGTATTGGTACTTTATGGCTGCACTACTTAATGTAACTAATAAATAAACTATCTCATTAAAATATGAATAAGGCATTAAATTTTAAAGTTACTTTTATATAAATAAAATCGTTTAAAAGTGAATGCTCTATCCAGTTGACCA
>JAYPBG010000203.1:0-1037 GCA_038124075.1 Gammaproteobacteria bacterium | reverse complement strand
TTAGGGGTCAGCCATTGCGCCGCGATCAGTCAGTGTTAACCTGTTTTTTTAGCAATAGATACACAGATCCCCAAGTGGCGAGAATCATAACGGCTTCAGAGGTGATGGTGGCGTATACAGCACCTAAGACGCCAAACATAGGGATCAAGAGTGCATTTAGAAATATGTTGAAAATTGCAAGCGTTGCTTGCAGTAGACTTCTTAGCTTTTGGTGACCTGCACCATCGAGCGACAGCGAGGCAAATCGTTGTAATGTGATCAACAATGGCATGACCGATAAGGCTTGTGCAATCGCTACTGCCTCAACATACTCTACGCCTACCAACAGTGTCGCATAGGGAGCAAGGAAATAAAATGCGGTTCCTGCTAGGCTGGCATAGATGCAAGGGTAAGGAAGCAATGTTAGCGAGAAGGTAATGGAGCTCTGTAGTCCTGTCTGACCAGCCTTAAAAAACTTGGATAAGCTCGATGCGAGTAGAGCTATGATCGGTAAATGGATCATTTCCATTAAACGATAAGCGACAGAGTAATGGCCTGTTGTATCCAGTGTCGTCATCCGCGCCAGCATAATCTTGTCTACATCGCTGATGATTCGCTCGGAACAAATAGAGATTGCAAAGTAAAAGGTACCAAACATATCAGGGAGTAGCGCGTATTGATGTGATTTAGGTGATCCAAGCTCCTTTTTAGCCAAAATATACAGTATTAGAGTGCTCATTGCTGTCGATAAAAAATAGAGAAAACACCACATATCTACAGATTGATGGGGCAGCACGAGTAAGCACAGAGCACCAAGACATCGAAGTAAAACGATGATAATACGTAAATGCGCTACACGCTCCATTATTTCTTTCGCTTGATATATTCTAATAATCATTTCGGAGATGCGTAAGAGAAGCATATCAGAGGTAAGTAGGCTCAGTATGGCCGCCACATGTGTGTTCTCTGGAAGAAAATTTATAATAAATAGGGCAGTAAATATGATTAGAGGGGGGGCAGTAACGAACACTGATTTTAAGGAACGATAATAGTACAGG
>JAYPBG010000202.1:0-6722 GCA_038124075.1 Gammaproteobacteria bacterium | reverse complement strand
TTTTGATGGCTGTACAGAGATATCAAATTTTAGCGGTTTAAATTCAGCCAGTGAGCTGCTGATGCCCTCGCGAAGTGCCCATATTTTTTCTGAAAGTAGGGGGTCTGTTGTTGATATGTGATGGGTAAACAGACCGGATGCTTCCTGTTTTTTTAAGAGCTGATCCAATTTTTCAGCCTGTTTGTCTTTTATATCGGCACACTCTGTCAGCAAGAAGTAAGGTGGTAGGGGGGCAGAGGGTGAAGGGTGGGTGGAGAAGCGTGATAGGTCGATGTCATGGTGGACATGTTGCAGCGCTGCTGATGAGATCAGCTCAAGTGCAGTGACATTGAACGCAGACTGGAGGGCCTGTTTGATCGCGCTGACGTGTTGAATATCATGGATACCGAGTAAAGTGACACGCATATGGGATGGTATGGATGTCAGCTTCATGGTTGCTTCAACAATGATGCCGAGTGTCCCTTCAGAGCCTATGTAGAGCTGTTTTAAATCGTAGCCGGTGTTATCTTTGGTTAGATTTCGATCCAGCTCAAGCAGCGCGCCTTCAGGGGTCACTACTTTTAGGCCGATCACCTGCTCCCGCGTATTGCCCCACTGAATGACATGCACGCCACCGGCATTGGTGGCAATATTGCCTCCAATCTGTGAGGCACCCTGGGAGGCAAAACTGACCGGGTAGTAAAGCCCTTGATCCTTGGCGAAGCTTTGCAGTGTCTGTGTTGTAACACCTGCCTGACAGGTGACGGTTCGATCGTGTTGATTGACATCGATAATGGCGTCCATTTCGTCAAGGCAGAGAACCAATTCGCCACTCAATGCGACAGCTCCGCCACTCAGTCCTGTGCGACCCCCAGAGGGTACGACCCCGATCTTATACTGTTGAGCAAGCTTCATGACCGTCTGTACTTCTTCTATGGTGCGGGGGAAGAGAATGGCCAAGGGCGCTGGGTGGTTATGAGGCGTGGCGTCTTGCCCATAGAGCTGGATGTCTTCTGGGTCGGTCGTTATCTGCTCGGGTGTCAGCTCAGCCTTCAGCTGTTGCAGCAGTGCGGACGGTGAGCGTGAGGCGGCTGGGAAGGGCGTCGAGGGCATAGAGGCTGGCAGAGGCGGAGCCTGCCTCTGCGTCTGTCGCATCGATGTGTGTGATTGCGACGCCAGTCGAGCACTTGGTGGTGAATGGATCTCTTGGACTCGGGTATGAGTCGTTTGCCGTTGTTGGTAGATGCGTCCGAGTGCAAAGCCAACAGCGACAGGAAGGGCTTGAGCGACTGTGCGATTCAATCGGTGCATAAATAATGCCTCCTTGTCTGTTTTCCGTACGTATATGCTCTATTCGTGTTTCTCAGTGCCCGTCTTTCTCAGTTCAGTTCACAACCCGATGTGAAGTTATTTGCAGAGTATTCAATCTGCATGCTGCCGCTGAGCCCTTCAAAAAGAGCCGTAATGTCGAGTATGTGTTGGCTGCCTTCTCGACGTGGTGAGCAGTAGTCCAGTAGATAGAAGCTGTTCGCCTTTGCATCGACCGTGGCGCCTACATTAATAAAATTTGATACCAGTTGGTCGATGCTTTCGACGTGTTGGAAGCCGTCTGTGCCGGTGGCCACTAAGACGTCTCGATCAATATCATCGCCTAAGCCGATCGTAAAGATTGAGATGTTCTCTTCGGATGAATCGACTTGACGAAGCGCCTGCTCTTTTGTAGAGCGGGCAGCCTCATCGCGGCCATCTGAGAACAGTACCATGGCTCCGGCAACGAGCCGATTGGGTGCGGACAGTGAGTGAATGTCACTGAGGTTTAAGTCAAGACGCTCTTCTAAGTGTGTAATACCCTCTTCGATGGCGCCATAGAGGTTGGTGGATGTGTCGCGCTGATCTGTATGATCCAGTAGAGCGATCTGATCCAAAAGGATGTTAGGATCTGTCTCATAGCCATCGGTCAGTATAAGAATATTGGCAGCGCCATCAAAGATGGCTAAAGCGACCTCCTTGGAGTTGCCGTTGCCTTGGTCATTAAAGACGCTGGTGACAAACTCAGCAGCCCCCTCGGTAAGGGTGTCTACGCTTATTTCTACCACACTGTCGCTGAAATCAAGCAGCAGGAGTGTGCTGAAAATAAACTCATTCTCATCCGGCAGAATCTGTAGGCTCGATTCAACGGAGACAGGCAGACCATCCTCATAGAGCTCAAAGTTCTCTAAGGTAAGGTTGGGAACCGGTTTACCCGTTTCAGTTTGCACGCTGAAGGAGGCTGAGATATTAGAAGGGGGTAGGGCGCTCTCGGCGTGTTTGGTGAGTATTAATGAGCCATCATCTTGGCTGATGGTGATATTAGCAGACGAGGTGGAAGCTCTGCGTTGATCGCCATCATCATCCCGTAGAGGGAGGTCACTGCCGCCACAACCTGTAAGCAGGATGGCCAATAGGGTATTTAATAGCGCCAGGTGAATAAAAGAGAGGGGGTGCTTTGAGCTGAGAGTGTTCACGTAAAGTCTGCTCCACAAAGATAGCTGTTTTAAGGTGTGCATTAAAATGTGCATTAAGATGTGCAGAGTATGTTAGCAGATTCATCGGATGGGCGGTAAGTGAATATTGTCTAGGGCCTGTTGTGAGCCCTCTGTGCAGTGCATTTGACCTGTGCACCCTATGCTACGTAGGTTTATTAACAGAAAAAGTGCGTAGGGTTGTGGATAACTTATGGAAAACCGCCTACAGGGTAGGTCGATACAGGTGAGTTAGGAGTTGGTTATTATTTTATCAATTTTTGAAGGTGAGCATTTGCCGATTGCTGGCAGGGACGGCTACAATTATCAGTAAGCGTGTGTACACTTAGGTTGTTTTGAGTAAGATTGTTTGAGAGTAAGGCTGTTTAGAGTAGGGCGATCACGTATGGATAATAACGAAGGCTGGGGCGTACGGTTACCTTATAAGGTAGAGCAGTTAGCAGACCTGCTTGACCAAACGCGTTGGGCCAATGAATGCACTTGGGATGAGACGTTGAAGCTTTGCGAACATATGCTTGCTTATGAGATTCCAAAAGGGCGGTGCATCTTTAAAGAAGGTGACAGCGATCACTATATGGGGTTTATTTTGAAAGGTAAGGTGAATGTAAATAAAGTGGATGCTAAGCATCAATTGGCCTGCATAGCGACTGTGCGAGCACCTCAAAGCTTAGGTGAAATGTGCCTGATTGATGGCCAGCCTCGCTCAGCGTCTGCAGAAGCGGCCACCGATGTCCTGATGCTGATCCTTACTCGAGAGAGTTATCTGAAACTCTCCGGCAGCAGCCCTCAGATCGCCAATAAATTGCTTGTAAAAATTGCGCAAATGTTGAGCCAGAGGCTGCGTGCCACGAGTGGTCAATTAGTCGATTTTTTAGGTGATGTACCTGGCTAATGGTATGTTTTAAAAATGCATGAGAGTACGATAAATAAAAAAGTGACTAAAAAATAACTAAAAAATAACTAAAAAAATAGTTAAGGAGAGGTGCTGTGAGCGTTAACACTCACTTAATGACAGCGCTGAAAGGCTTTTCGTTAAAGAAGAAACTGATGATTGGGTTTGCGATACCTTGTATTTTGATCGCGCTTATTTCCGCCACCATCTTTTTCAGTTTCAATCAGTTATTGAAATCGGTCGGTTGGGTGAATCATACGTATGAAGCCATTGAGTTGGGTAATGGCATTACCGCCTCTTTGGTGAATATGGAGACAGGCTTAAGAGGGTATCTGGTTGCAGGAAAAGAGGTCTTTTTGGAGCCCTATACCGCAGGGAAAACGGCGTTTGTCGCGCTGATGGAGACTGCTAAGAACAAGGTGTCTGATAATCCGAAGCAGGTTGCTCGGCTTGAGGCTGTCGAAGCCATAAAGCAGCGCTGGATCACTGAACATGTTGAGCCCGCAATGGGCTATCGGCGTGATGTGCTTCAGGGAGAGAAAGCGCTTCAGCTCTTTCAAACAATTTCTGCGCGAACCGTAGGAAAAGAGAAGTTTGACGCCTTTCGAGAGGCGTTCTCTAACTTGTTGAGTGATATCGTTGAAGTTGGTAACAGCACGGCTGAATTGGCCATGAGTGAGCTTCTGATTGCAATGATTAATCAGGAAACGGGGCAGCGTGGCTTTCTGCTGACCGGCAAAGAGGAGTCGTTGGAGCCGTTTCATCTGGGCATTGATCAGTTTTCTCAATCTTTTAGCCTCTTAGATAACCTTTTAGTTTCAGCGTCGGGTAAAGAGCAGCTGGCTAGGATTAAGAGGTTGACTCAGGAGTGGCGTCAGCTTGCGGCCCTTCCGGAAATTGAGGCGCGCCGAGAGATGAATAAGGTCACTCGCACGATGGGTGATATCACTGGGTTTATTGAGCAGGGTATTGGAAAGACGTATATGGATGAAATGCGCGGGGTTTTGAAGCAGTTTGTTGAGGAAGAGCGCGCTTTGATTGCAACGCGAAGTTCTGAGCAGGCCAATATCGCGGACAGTACGATGCTGATCGTTTTGGGTGGGGCCCTGTTATCGATCACACTATCGGTTCTGTTTGCCCTACTGATTATGAAGCAGGTGTTGAGGCAGCTGGGTGCAGATCCCAGCGAGCTTGAGAGCATTTCAAAGAAGATTGCTGAAGGGGATCTTGATGTCGATGTCTCAACGGAAACGCATGTCGGTGTCGCAGGGTCGATAGCGCAGATTAAAGAGCAGATATCGGCGGTGATTGAGAGGGGGGTTTTTCAAGCACTCAGCGATGCGAAGCAGGGTAACCTAAGAAATCGTATTGATACGACGGATAAGCATGGCTTTTATTTGGCTCTTTGCCAAGGCGTCAATGATCTGATGGATCTTAATGCAACGGTGATTGATGATGTTAATCGAGTGATGGGTGCCCTATCAGAAGGGCGGTTGGATCAGAAGGTTGAGGCCGAGTACCATGGGGCTTTCTACTCCCTTAAAACGAGTATCAATGTGACGGTAGAGAAACTCTCCGAAATCATTGAACAAGATATTCAACAGTTGGTGAATGCGGGTGTTGCGGGTCAATTGGATAAACGCATTGACCTTGCGGATAAAGAGGGTTTCTTTAAGTTATTAAGCGAGTCTCTGAATCAGCTGCTTGCGATCTCTGAATCCATTATTTCAGACACGGGTTTTGTCATGGCCGGCTTATCGGAAGGTGATTTGAGCCGTAGGATAGCAAGCCATTATAAAGGCTCATTCCAATTGCTCTCAGAGAACACAAATACCTCAGTCGATCGTATTGCCTCTATCATTGATGAAATCAGAGAGGCCGCTGAGTCTGTTGCAGCGGGCAGTGGAGAAATCACCTTGGGGGCGAATGATTTAAATCAGCGTACCATCGAGCAGGCATCGACTTTGGAGCAGACGAGACGTTCGATCTCTGATATGGCAGAGCGTCTCAGTGACGATGTAGAGAGCGCTGTGTTGTCAGCCGGTATGGCATCGGATGCCAAGGGGGTTGCTGTTCAAGGCAGTGACGGTGTGGGTGATGTTGTTAAGGCGATGGCACTGATCAATAGCTCCAGCCAGAAGATCAGTGAAATTATTGGCGTGATTGATGAGATCGCATTTCAGACCAATTTGCTTGCATTAAATGCGGCGGTTGAGGCTGCGCGTGCTGGAGAGTCTGGACGTGGTTTTGCTGTGGTGGCATCAGAGGTGAGAAACCTGGCACAGCGTTCATCGGGTGCGGCACGTGAAATTCGAGGATTGATTGAGGAGAGTTGTGAAAATGTGGCGCGTGGTTCGGAGTTGGTGAGCACTGCAGGTGAACGCTTAGATAGAATTGTGAAGTCGGCTGGCGAGGTAAGCCATGCTGTCACTGAAATCAGTGAGTCATCAGCACGTCAACGAGAGAGCATCCATGATGTGAATGAAGCGGTTCGGCAGTTAGATGCTATGACGCAGGATAATGCCGCACTGGTACATGAGACCACCAATGCAACGGAATCCATGAAGATTCAAACGGAAAAAATGCGCCAATTGACCTCCTTTTTCTCAAGCCATAAGCGAGCTTCCTGAGTACAGTACTTGTCAAGTGGCTATACCCATCAACTAAAGTGCTTAAGGTAGTGGGCACTCTTCTTGATGCCGAGCAGTTGTCTGCGGATAAGGTCCATACCTGCAGCTGCTATAAAGGATTGGAAGATTTTGCGTGGTGCTTTATAGACCATTTTTACAGATTGAATCGATTCAGTGCTCCCCCAAGCGATCCAGACAGTTCCGACGGGCTTTTCTTGGCTACCCCCTGATGGGCCTGCAATGCCGGATACAGCGATCACGTAGTCTGCGCCGCTTTGGGCCAGTGCACCGGTGGCCATGGCGCGTACGCATGCTTCACTGACGGCACCCTCGTTTTCCAATATTGACTGGGGAACGCCGAGTATTTTTTCTTTGATCGAGTTGGCGTAGGTCACAAAGCCTGCTTCAAAAACAGAAGAGGCGCCAGGTACTTGTGCGATGCGTGATGCGATTAAGCCTCCAGTGCATGATTCAGCGGTGGTCAGCTTTTTATTTTCTTGAGTGAGCAGATTAACCAAAATACCTTGCATTGACTCATCGTCACGACCTACGATCATATCGCTAAAGTGGCTTTCTATACCTCTGCTGAGTTGCACCATGGTGCTTTCTATTGGGTCGAATTGCTCAGCAAGCTGCTCTTGTTTGGGAATCAGTTTGAGTTCTAGCAGTGGCATGCTTGCGCGAAAGCCGATATCAATG
>JAYPBG010000201.1:3237-6722 GCA_038124075.1 Gammaproteobacteria bacterium | reverse complement strand
ACATATACCTATCCACCCAGCACCGTTACCCGAGGCTCTGCTACCATCGTGGCGGAAAAGAGCCAGAGGGGCGCTATTTTGGCCCCTATCCGAGTGGGCATGCGGTTCGAGAGAGCTTAAACTTGTTGCAGAAGCTGTTTAAAGTACGACAGTGTGATGACCATTACTTTCGTAATCGATCCAGGCCTTGCTTGCAGTATCAGATCAAGCGCTGCAGCGCACCCTGTGTGGGTAATATATCTGATGAAGCGTATCAGGCTTCGGTTCACTACACTCAGCTCCTGCTTGAAGGTAACAATGAGCAGGTTTTGGATGATCTGATTATAAAAATGGATCAAGCCGCGCAAGCACTGGCGTATGAAGAAGCCGCTCAATACCGAGATCAAATTCGCGCGCTTCGACATGTGCAGGAGACGCAGTATGTTGAAGGGTTGGAGGGTAATGCGGATGTGTTGGGTGTGGCGATCGGTGGCGGGGCCTCTGTGGTCAATCTGCTCTGTGTGCGGCAAGGGCGCATCGTTGGCAGCCGAAACTACCCGGTAAAATTGGGGCGACAGAGTGGGCTTGGAGAAGGAGCGGTTGAAGGTGAAGGTGAGGGAGAGGGAGAGGAAAAGAAGAGGGCCGAGGCGCTGGTTCTGGAGACGTTTCTTCCGCAGTTTTATATCGGCGGCTGCATGAGTGCGGGTAGAGGTTCTACGGATGCGCTCAGCGCTGTCGATATGAAACGAGACATTCCCGATCGAATCATTGTCGATACCGTGGTTGAAGGTGCGCAAGTTTTAACCCAATGGTTGAGTGAGCAGGTTGGACGAAAAGTGCGTTTGGAGGCATATGTGCGAACCTCTAAAGCGGCTTGGCTGAAGATGGCGCGGCTGAATGCGCTAAACTACCTAGAGAGCTATTTGAGCAGTCAGCGCTCTATTCATGCTCGATTCTCAGAGTTGCAGAGGGCGTTGGGTTTTGATGAGCCTCCAGTGAGGGTGGAGTGCTTTGATATCAGTCATACGGCAGGTCAAAATACAGTGGCATCGTGTGTTGTTTTTGATCATAATGGACCGCTCAAGTCACACTACCGCCGCTTTAATATCAGTGACATCACCCCCGGCGACGACTACGCTGCGATGGAGCAGGCACTGACGCGACGTTATCTCAATGTTAAGCAAGGTGAAGAGCCCATCCCCGATCTTTTGGTGATCGATGGAGGTAAAGGGCAGCTCAGTATGGCTTACCGCGTGCTCCGAGAGTTGCAGCTGGATCAGGTTACGCTGATAGGTGTTGCTAAAGGTCCGACACGGCGCTTGGGTATGGAGGATATTTTTCGAGTGGAGTGGGCCTCAGGGGAGGCGCATCTGTGTGATTTCGATGCTTATCCCTTGGCGCTGCACTTGATTCAGCATGTTCGTGATGAAGCCCACCGCTTTGCCGTCGTGGGGCACCGAGCAAAGCGGGCCCGATCTGCCAAACAGTCTGGGCTTGAAGAGATTCCTGGTGTTGGCCCGAAGCGTCGGCAACAGCTCTTAAAACATTTTGGTGGACTGCGTGAAGTAAAGCGTGCCAGCGCTCGTGACCTTGCTAAGGTGACCGGCATCAGCAGCAGTATGGCTGAAACCATCTACAACTATCTGCATCAGTAGGTTTTTAATCGATGAAGAGTTTAAATATAGCGAATATTCTGACATTGATGCGTATCGGTTTGATCCCGATTTTTGTCATCTGCTTTTATCTTCCCTATTCTTGGCACTACTTTGTGACAGCTTTGATTTTTGGTGTCGCTGCGATTACCGATTGGTTTGATGGTTATCTGGCTCGAAAACTGGATCAAACTACCAAGTTGGGGGCTTTTTTAGATCCTGTGGCAGATAAGTTGATGGTGGTGGTCGCCTTGATCCTACTGGTTGAGTCATACAGTTCGCTCTGGTTGGCCATACCTACCTGCATCATCATTGCGCGGGAGGTGGCGGTGTCGGCACTTAGAGAGTGGATGGCTGAGATTGGTTCCCGGAATAAAGTGGCCGTATCGTTTATTGGTAAAGCTAAGACAACCGCGCAGATGTTTGCGATCACAGGGCTGCTTGCTTATGCCCCAGACTCAGGCCATTGGGTCATCTTACTCTCTTATTGGCTGCTCTATTTGGCTGTAGCGCTGACGCTTTGGTCGATGTATATCTACATGCGTGTCGCATGGCCGGTGTTGACGGAGGGGGAGTCCGTTTTTAGGGTTAAGCGGTGACTGGTCGGTCTGAAAAGAGGCCTATTAAGCAGTTTTTAATAAGCGGTCTATATTTGATCTACTCTTTAAGCAGTAGGAAGCAGTAGGAAGTAGGGTGAAATAGAGGGCGTGAAAAATTTTAGTACCAAGCGGTTGAACTATATCAAAAAAATAGTTGACACCGGCTCTAAAATTATTAAAATAGCACCCGTACCAAACAAGACAAGCGGGAATAGCTCAGTTGGTAGAGCACAACCTTGCCAAGGTTGGGGTCGCGAGTTCGAGTCTCGTTTCCCGCTCCAATTTCTTGTTCTATCATCCGGCGGGGTGGCAGAGTGGTTATGCAGCGGATTGCAAATCCGTGGACGCCGGTTCGATTCCGACCTCCGCCTCCATTTTATAGAATAACCTAAACCTATACTCTCCATATATTTTCGAATTCCCATAAAATTCCTATAAAAGTCCTATGAAAATTCCATGAGAGCCCTATGATACCCATAAATATTCATCAGCAAGCCCATGGCCGTGTGAAACGCAAAGCCTGCGCCTCTGAAACCTCTATAGCCTCTAAAAAGGCACATACAGGTTTAGAGGGCGTAGAAATAGAAGAGGAAGGCGTAGAAAAAGAGAGAGGGCAGGCCGCCCATTTAAAACGTGTCGCCGTTTCATCGGTTCAGAGCGGCGTGCCGAGGGTGATCGCTCAGAACACGCAGACCCTGAATAGGGTGTGCGACAGATTTATTCCTTGGGAAAGAACGAGAGCATCCACCGATATCGGAATCCCTCTTTTTTTTGCATCTACTTTTTTAGCCAGGGCGGCGGCTGTGAGAGCCGCAGTAGAGAAAACGGCCGTGAGCAACGTGGGTGAAACAGAGGCGGACGTAATAGGAATAACAATAAGAGAACAAAAGAAAAGAGAACAAAAGAGTGCCCCTTACCAGATCGCACTGAGCGCATTGAGGGCTTATCGGCTTCAGAACATTTCATCGATCGAGCTTCTGCTTTACCCCAAATTGCCCTCTATTTTAGCGAAAAGTGGTGAGTTAAGTCGAGTACTTGGCCGTGCTTTAGATGAGCTCTCGGCAGCAGGGGTCCAAGTGACCTGCTTTGAGAGAGTGAAGCTAGGGGCGGAACTGGTCGGTGACGCCATTATTGCCTTTCGACATGTGGCGAATCGACAGCCTTTAGCGCAGGGCGATCTTGATAAGGGGGCGCCCGCTTTTCACAATCAGCTTCACAATCAAAACCAGAATCAGATGATCCATGAGTGCCATCG
>JAYPBG010000201.1:2314-3227 GCA_038124075.1 Gammaproteobacteria bacterium | reverse complement strand
CCGTTTAAGCGCAGACGATATTGGATATTTAGATCTGAATGATCACTTAGTGACTCGGCAAAACACCCCTTTTGTAAAAATTCTAAATGAGCTGTTCACCTTCTTGCCTTGGTCTATTTGTGATGACTTAATGTGCGGTTATTCCACGCCAGATCTAAAACAGCAAGTGGTTTTGGGGATTAAGCGCTATATGGCGTTGCCGCTGGCGGTCCGAGAGCGCTGTGCGGTCCACACGTTTAACCAGAAAGTGGAGCGAATAGCCAGTTCCTTAGGGTTTATGAAAAAGTGCGCCGAGGTTGGCGCACTAAGGTGAGGGTGATCAGGTCATGGCATACGGCTAAGTGTCTTTGAAATAATGCGAGCGAGCGCGAGCGCTTTGACGGGCTAAATCAAAAGTAGCATCAGTATCTATGGTTACTGCACTCTGCCTTTGTATTCCGCTTGGTTTTTGGCTCATCATGACTGAGGGCTGTCTTCGACTGGTCCTCGTGAGGGGTATAGTGGACAGCCCTAGTAGTCTGGAGGCCTTTGTTTTATCGCTCTTACCATCCAGCGGTGGTAAATCAGCGGATAGATCATCGTTATTGCCATAGCCATAGCCATAGCCATTGCCATTGCCATTGCCATAGCCATAGTCATTGCCATTCAATTTGGACGCTCTCTCCTCCTGATCTGAGCGCTTGTTGTTACACTCGCTCTTGCTGTCTGCCAATGTCTTAAGAGAGGGGAGGACGTCGCTTTGGTAATAGATATCCCATGTTGATGCCCATGATTTTTTATTCTGCTCATAGTAGTGTTTTTGATACCCGGCAAAGGTTTCTGTCAACTGCTTTATAGTGCGATGATCATTGGTCAGTTTGATTATATCGGGCAGTGCTTTCTCAAAAAACGTGTTCATATTTTTGAGCTGATC
>JAYPBG010000201.1:0-2304 GCA_038124075.1 Gammaproteobacteria bacterium | reverse complement strand
TATTAAGTTGCTTATATTTGGCTCCATACTTGCAGAATAAGATCCCCTTGCGTTGTTTTGTTTGGCGTGCTCTGGAATCTTATCCAATGTTATGATAAGCAGTCTGCTGTTTATTTTTGCGTTGGCAGGCATTTCATTCGCTGTCATGAAGAGCGCACTTCTAAAAATCTCGATGTCGATTGGAATATGCCCTTTTATGCTGCAGTTAACCTGATCTGTACTGGGTTCGCATAATTCTCTGATTTTGGACATGCTACGGGTGAAAGTGTTTTGAGATATTGATTCACCCGCTTCGTCGATAAAAATGATTGGATTTCTAGAAGGGCACTCTATCAGCTTTCTTGAAATCGCTTCGTCACTGTCATCGGCTTTAAGGCGTATGCAGTCTAAACCTGTCGCTTCGATGAGTTTGTTCATAAGGGTGGTTTTGCCGGTACCCGGCGGTCCAACCAGATAGATTTTAGGTCTTTCCATTTTATCTTTTTTATCATCGGTTATGGAGGCATCAGAAAGAGCTGCTGTTGTTAAAAGCTTCTCTTTGAATTTGACTTTCACATCCTCTTTGACATCCCCGAGAATATGATCGAGATTGTCTGACATTTCATGAGTTATAGCGAAGGGTTTTACCGGTTTGTCAATGTGGTTTATGATCTGGTTGATGCCTTTTGAAATTTCTAAGATATGTAAACCGCTTCCGATATCTCGGAAATCTATTTTTTTTGACAAAAGATTTAGGTTTAACCTATCTATCGAACAGCTTTTATTGTAACCTTGAGTAGGAGTAGCGGTATTTCCTGGGGTATTTTTTGAGTCTTTTTTGAAAGAGGTTAAGTCATACTTGTTGCTTTTGTGTAAAGATACCTGTGCTAGTATGAACAGTTTCTCAAGGCTTCTGATCATGGAGTCAGGGATGGTGGGTTTGCAGTTGTTCAGATCAGCGTTGAGTTTCTCTATTTTAGTGAAAGCTTGTTTTGATAGGGTGCTACCTTCAGGGTTGTCATGATAAGCCGCCATCTCCTTTTTTAATTCTTTCTCTAACGCTTTTGACCTTTTTATACCCGTCTCAATTGACTTTTTTATGTTTTTAAATTTAGCTTCGTCAATTAAGAAGTAGGTCATTTTTTCTAGTGCGACTGTACAGTCGTTATCCAGTTGTATTGACTGTTCAAGTAGGGTGATGAAGTCGTTAATGGAGCTGATGTTCTCATTCAGTGTAATTTTTGTTTTTTGGTTTTCGTTACCAGGGTCAGCGGTTGGGGCCAGCAATTTTTTCATAATATTATGGGCAACCTCTGATTCAAGGGGGTTAATGCTGCGAAAAGCCTCGGTTAATGATTCTTCTTCAAATAGGTTGATGACGTATGTTTTTTCATAAGCGGCTAAAATAGTGGGAGCGATTTTTTCCGTCAATAAATCTAGATCATCGAATCTCATGTTGTTGTATGTTATGCGTGTTTTTTTTGTAAATACATCGTACTGGTACTCGCCACCCATCTTTTCTGCAGTCTCTCTTATGAACTCAATGGTATTGCTGATTTCAGACTGGAGTGTTTTTGGTATTTTTTCTTTGTGTTGTTTATGTATCTGATCCAATGAGTGAAACTTTATGACGGCTTTTAGGTGCTGGGGTATTTCAGTGTGGGTATCGCTTATATAGAGCATGTTCGATACAGCAGTCCTGCATAGTGTGTCCGCCATCTTTGTAATGCTTGTAAAGGCATTTGTAAACTGGGTGCTTAAGAACATCTGTCCACCGTATGATTGAATCAGCGATTTGGTACTGCTTATTAGCTCATAATTACTGAGATCTGCTTGGTAGTAACGGTATCCAGCGACCATAGCGGTTAGTGGGGCGAGGGGTGCGAAGTCGCGGAGGCACCTGTTAAAAGTTTCACATTTAATTCTCTTTCTAATATTTGATGGTGGATTGCTGATTGGGTCAATAGCTCTTTTTCTATTATTGCCTGTCACCTCTTGCATAACCTTTACGCCCTCACCAATCTTGCTGATAGCGCTCACAACTGTGTCGCATAAACCACCGGTAGGGTTTCGTGAGGTCGGGCGACTATGGGTGGTAGGCGTTAGGGGCGTTTGGAGATTGGATGAGGGTCCTTTTTTGGAAGTCATTACGGAAGTCATCATGTTGTTTTCAGCCTGTTTTTAAATGATTAAGCGGTTGGTGTTGGACAGGGTGTTTCCCTTATGCGTCCTTATTGATAATAATCGATGCTTTGATATCTGGTATTATTTTTAAATAGTCGCTGGCGCGAAATAGCAGCCTATTAGGTTGTTATTTGTTCTATT
>JAYPBG010000200.1:3892-6870 GCA_038124075.1 Gammaproteobacteria bacterium | reverse complement strand
TAATTAGCACAGCTTTTCTTTTCTAGTGGTGTACCGTAGCTCATTGGACTACAGTGTTTTGACATAAATGTTCCCATGTTTTTTTATTTTTTAGATTTATTTTTTTGACAAAAGTTTCTAGCAGCTTCTACACTACCAAATCCCCATTTTTTTAAAGCCATTGCTTTTTTAGTTGGTTCTCCTTTAGCATCTTTCATTGCACCTGCCATACCGGCAAATCTACAAGCAAATGATACTCTTCTTTTACTAACACCTTTAGTTAGTCTTTTACCTAAAGTCTTACCAGTTTCAGATTTATACTCTTTACGCATTTTTCTGTTTTGCTTTTCGTAAGCCTCTTCTTTTATGTTAAATGGTGTGTTCATATTAATATGTCCAAATTACGTTTTGTGATTTATCTTTATCGATGTCTACATGTATAAACGTACTTGCAACACCTATTCTATTGAAACCTACTTCTAACAATGCAGTTAACATTTCAAATCTATTGTCAGATTTTACACATGCTACATCAATTGCTAAACCTTTTAAATGCGAAGATGAACTAACACCACCAACCTTACGGTTATGAGACTCTGTTCTATATCCACTAGTTACACGTATTGGTTTACCATAGATCTCTCTGGCTTCATCTATCATTTCAAGAAGCTTTGGATCCATAAGTTGACCACTACCTTGTATGTCAGGTGAATCAAATTCTTCGTAATTAAAATATTTCATTAGTCGTTATCTCTTTTAATGTGTATCCACTTGGATACAGTATACCCAATTGTAATTACAAGTAACAATATTTTCAAACCGTCTTCTATTTGTGTAAATGTTGTTACGCCGAGAGTCCCAGCGTTCATTGCGTATAGTTTAATATCTGATATATTCATTTTATTTTTATTCGCCGCAAGGCTCTCCTGTTTTAACGTTAATCCAATTTTCTTTTTCAAACCAGTCACGTAATGTGGCTCCAGGTTTTCTAGCGCCTTTAACTTCTGATTTAGTTGATCTTTCTCTTTTACCTTGTGCAGCTGCAGATTCTTTAGCGCGGATAACTTTTTCTTTAGCTTCCTTACTCATTGATCTTACTTTTGCAGCAGGTAAACATACTTTACGTGTACCACCACCTTTAGCTTTATGAAGTGGTGTGTTTCCTGGTTGTGTATAAGCCATTATTTCTTTTTATTACCATAGTTTTGTGGTCCACCAGCTTTAGTACATCTTACGCCCCAACCTGAAGCATAAGCACTAGGCCAAACCTTAAATTTTCTCTTTGCAGCAGCTTTACAAGGTTCACTAATTTTTCCATACAATGGAGATCCAGCGTTTAAAGCCGATGAAAACCTCATTTGCATAGGTCCACTGAACTCGCTAGGATCTTTTTTGTCTTTTGGTAAATCTGGGTGTAACTTATAAAGTTTCTTTTTTTCCTCTTCATTTAAAGTATCCCAACCAAACTCTCCAAACACCTCTTCTGCTAATTTATCTTTTTTATTTTTTTTATTTTTTGGATCCGGCATTTTTCTTTTTGTTTTGTAATTTTATAATTTCATCAACTCTTTGCTCTTCTTTAGTTAATGCTCTAATTTCTTTCTTAGTTAAACCTAAATCTAGTAACATTTTAACTTGATCAGACTTGTTAAGATTAAATAATTTTTGAACTTGTTTTTGCGTTTCAGTTAATACTGGTTCTGCTTCAGCTAAACCAAAATATGGTAATCCAACATCCCAAGTAGACCAACCTAAAGCTAATGCAACTTTTTGCCAGTTTTCTGTAGCGGGATTTAATATGTTGCGCATGTTATTCATTTTCATAGCAGCTCTATCTAACGGTATATTAAATGCAGCAGATATTACTTGCGCTCCTGCTAAATAAGCTGGATTGTCCATGCTAAAACCTTTTTCTTTTATTTCTTCACGATTCCAAGAAACAGTTCTAGCAGCTGATTTTAATTTTCTAATTTTAGATCCAAGTGATGGAGCTATAGAAAGTAAATCATCGAGAGCTTCTTCAAACTTAGGTGACTTTTTATCTACTTGTTCAGCTATTGTTATTAAAGCGTTTTTAACACCAGCAATAACTGCGCCTTGAATACCAAGGCCTTTTAATTGTGAGTCAATAGCACCGTTTAAAGCTCTTTGTAGTTTTTGCTCTTTATTACTTTTTGTTAACTCAGGTTTCTTTTGATCATCGTCATCTTCATCGTCATCAAACATTGCCCAAGCTAAACCGCTTTGTAAAGCGTTAAACAATAAGTTTTGAATAGCGCCGTAGTAAACTATTTTAGATATATTAGCTCTCCAGTCGCCTCTACCGTTAACTAAGTCTTGTACAGCTCTTTTTTGTATACGTACATATTGAAGCTGAGTATTACCAAACTGAAGTACAATACGACCTATTAAAGATCTTTGTTGTTGACTAATTCGCATTGGACTACTAGACTGCTGATTTTCTTCAGCTATTAATCTAAAGTCTTCAAAAGCTTGCTGTTCTGCTAGCTTTATATCCATGCCTTGCTCAACTAAAGACTCTATTCTATTTCTATAAAATGTAGCACCACCAGAAGCAATAGCAAAACTATCTGCATATCTAGTAAACACAAAACCTTTATTAAGCAAATACGATATAGCAGCATTAACTTTATTTTTGCTACCTTCAACAGCATCAGCTATTTCAGATTCACTTACATTGATTTTAAGACCATCTCGTCTTTCAAGCAAGTAATCAGAGTTCATAAGAGTTAAGAAGTCACCCCAAAATTGTTTTTGGTTAGCAAACGCCTTACCTGCCTTTAATATATTATTATCACCCCAATTTATAAAGTTTACCGCAGATATAGTTTGTAATACTGCAGATCTTGTATTTAAGAACATTATAGCACCAACAGAATTGTTTAACCAGTCTAATATTTGATTAGAAACTCTATCGCCACCTAATGGTCTATTACTACCACTCTTCATTGCTCTTAATGAGTCTTTCAATGCTTCAA
>JAYPBG010000200.1:2070-3882 GCA_038124075.1 Gammaproteobacteria bacterium | reverse complement strand
CACCAAAAGCAGCTTCGAGCTTATTCATGTTCTTTTCAGAAAATATAATATCTACATTTTCTTGCCATTCTTGTAAATACTCTGCTCTGTTTACTTTATTAATACCTGATATAACATCTGTTGTAATGTTACCTGCTGTCCAGTCTTTATCTGGCTTTGGATATGGTTTACCTTTTTGTATATTAACAAGTTGATCAGCAAAAGCCTGTAACTCTGGATCAGCTTTAATAAAGTCTGTTAATCTTTTTTGATCACGCTTAGAAAGCCCTGGAACTTCTATTCCTTGAGCATCCCATATATATGTTCTAATAGCGTGCTGGTATGAATATTTAGAAATACCAGTTTCTTTTTCTAAGGTTTTTGGTACACCTTTAAATTGTTTCTTTAAAGCTTTATAATCTCTACCAGCTGCAACCTTAGCTTGTGATATAGCCATTTCAGCTCTGTTAAAAGGATCTAATAGATTTTCCTTATAAAAAGCCATTTGAGCATCACCAACCTTACCTTTACCTAAAGTTTTGTAAAGTAAACCTAAAAAGTCTTCAGCTGATGGTGTTGTGAAAAAAGTAAACTTACCTTTACTTGAACCAACTGTTTTAGCTTTAGCTGCAGAAAATTGCTTATAAGATTCAATACCTGTTTTAGCTTCAATAATGTCATTAAACACTTTATCAAAAGTCATACGCTTACTAGCCTTAGCTTGCTGTACTTTTGATTTTACATCAACCTGACTAAGCACGTCTTTAACGGCTTCAACATTTTTAATAGCATCATCAGCAAAGTAAAAGTCATTATAACCTTCAGCGGCTTTACCAGCTATCCATCTACCTTTTGCAGCGGCAGTTCCATCGCCAAGACCTGTTATGTTTTGTAAAGGTATATCAATACCATTAGCTTTCATAAACTCTTGTATAGGTTTAGCAGCATCAGCGGGTCTTGCTGTTAATATAAATATATCTTCAGTACCTCTTGCTTTAGCTATTTTTTGAGCAACGCTGAATAATGGCCCTTTTTTACCTTCAATGACTTTGCTAAACTCTCTAAAATCAAACTCTGCACCTTGACTTTCTAAAACGTCATAGTTTTCAGCAAAACTAGTTGCATCAACTTTACCAACTTTGTTAGCATTTATACCAGCATAAACTTGCTGTAAGAAATCATTAGGCAAAGGTTTACCGTATTCTATAGTTTCCGTATTAATCTCATATAAACGATCGCCAAAGTCTTCTCTATATTTTTTTAAGCTTTCTTGAACACTTTCGTAGGTTTTCTTTACTACAAAATCCGGCAATGATCTTTGTGTTCTAGCTTTATTTCTTTCAATAGCTGTTTCAAGTGGTGTAGTAGCTACAACCATGTGTACTTCATAACCTAGATCTTGTAAAGCTTTTATTTTCTTAGTAGTAGCATTGTAAGAAGCACCTGTACCATCTATAACCATACCATTACCAGCAGCAGCGTATTTATCAAACTTAGCTACAGCGGCTTTTCTAGCAGCGGCACCAAGCTTAGATCTTAGTGATCTTTGCTCCGCTGTATAATCAGATTCTTTAGCTGGTAATCCAGACTCAGCTTTCATTGCTTCTAATGCTATATCTTGATTAACTACTTTATAACCACGTCTGCCAAGTTGTAATCCTTTACCAACGTTTGTTTTACCAGCACCAGGACCACCAACCATAAATATAGCTTTTAGCTTTGTAGCGCCTTCACTAAATCCACCTTCTACATTTGGTACAGTATATAGCACTTGACTTTTAGATCTAGCCAATGTATCATCAAAGTCAAATACTCTAATTTTTTTAACTGGAG
>JAYPBG010000200.1:1724-2060 GCA_038124075.1 Gammaproteobacteria bacterium | reverse complement strand
GCGTCAGGGCGTCTAGCTTGATTTAAAGCACTATCTAAAACATCTAAGTTTTCAATTGATTTTTCAACAGGTACAAATCCTTCTTGTAAAGAATCTGGTTGTGTGTTAGAGTTTCTTTTAGAAGCTTTAGCTTTATTATCAGATAATGGTACTAATAAATCTATAGCTTCTTTAACGTTATAATCTTTATCTAAAGCTCCTTTTTTTATCTGTTCGTTTTGTATTGCTGAAGCTTGAGTTTTTTCATCTATGCCTAAGCTGTTATAAACTTTAGTTTCTATGCTTACACCGTTTTCTTCAGCTATAGTTTTACCGTTAATTGGGTTTACTATGGTT
>JAYPBG010000200.1:1306-1714 GCA_038124075.1 Gammaproteobacteria bacterium | reverse complement strand
CAGCTAATCTACTTATTGGACTATCAAATATAGTTTGATTTTCAAAAAGAGTAGAACCTAAACCTGCTTTATCTAACTTAGTATCATCTTTCTTAGAAAGTTGAACTTGAAAATAATTTTTCTCAATAGCTTTCATGGTTGGCTTTACAGCGTTTTTCTGTATAGCTAATATTATATTTGCACCTATAACAGAAGCAGGTATAGTGTGCTCTTCTCTAAATTTTTCACCTTTATTGTCGCTTGCTTTGCTAGCGTCTTTACCAGCGTATTCAAACTTAGTAGATTTATATTTAAAAGGAGCAGCAATTTTTATTATACCTGTTGTAGCTTGATATCCAGATGTTATATATAAAGCAGCTATTTCTATAGGTAAATTATTTTTATTTACAGCATCGTTTAGTATATTAA
>JAYPBG010000200.1:0-1296 GCA_038124075.1 Gammaproteobacteria bacterium | reverse complement strand
TTTGATTGATTTATACCTTCTTTAGTAAAAGCGTTTTTTACATTTACTCTTTTAGGTTTTGCTAAATCTGGATATTTAGAATCATTTTCTTTAGCGGCATTTAAAGCAGATTGATAAGCAGGATCTGATTTACCGTAATACAAACCTCCTCTTGCCGGAAGATCAACATACACACCGTTTACTTTTCTTCTAGCAAAGTTTTGAAATTTAGCCATTTCAAAAACAGCGCTAGGTATATTGCCTGCTTTTATAAAATCTAACATTTGCTCTTGTTTTTGAGCTCTATTAGAATCATTTACAGTTATTTTACCTTTAACACCTATTATATTAGCTACATCTATTATGCTATTAGCTTGAGATACTTCTTTAAATAGTTTTTCTAGCTTAGGAGATATTTCAGCTTCAGTGTTTATTCTTTTACTAAACTTAGCGCCAGCCTGTATTCTTTTACCTTGCTCTGGAACTAAAGTTTCTAACGCTCGGTTTTTTACGTGAAAATCCCAAGCAGTTTTTAAGTTTTGCTGAAGATCTCCTCTGGATATATCTTTTACAGGTTTGTTAAATTCTATAGGTTGACCTTTTTGATTGCCATTCTGTACGGTGAGAGTAATATTTTTGCCTTGCATAATATCTCTATACTGCTTAGCTGTACCAACTTTTGCACCCTTATCATTGTACATTATTTTACCTAGCTTAGTTTGCTTTATGCCTGTAGCTTTACCAAAGTCACTAATGGTTTTAGGTAGTCTATTATAATCAGACAAAGAGTTTTCTATTAAAAACCTCTGTAAATTTCTAAGACCTTCTCTGTCTCGTGGATAAAAGTTTTGAGCTTTTTTAGTTAAACCGTCAACCGTTTTTATTCCAAACATGTCAGCGTAAAGTTGAGTTACAGATTTAGGTATTGGAAACTTAGGCGATCCTAAGTCTTTAAAACCTTTTACATCTCTACCTTCGTAAGCTCCAGTTATTGTTTGAGTTATTTTATTTTCAATAACATTTTTTGTAACTTTTTGTTTTCTAGTCCTAGCTTCTTCTTTTGTTATTTTTTCTTCAGCTAAATCTTTATTTATTTCATTTATAGCTTCAGTTTCTTCAACTTTTATTGTATCTAAAAAATCAGTAGTTAATAAATCTTTGTTAAAGCTAGTTGTTTCAGTTGGTTTTTTAGCTAAATCATCGGTTTCTACGGCTGTTTCGGTTGTTTCTTCACCAATTATTTGTTTTGTAGTATCATCTATGCTTTTTGTTATACCTTCTTCAACAGAAGCAATACCCAGTCTTTCTGCCAAGCTG
>JAYPBG010000199.1:2054-6873 GCA_038124075.1 Gammaproteobacteria bacterium | reverse complement strand
AGAATATCTACTCTTCAGCGACACCCTACACCACCGTGGCAGCGTCCACATGGAGGCCACTCCACACTGGAATGCACTGGATGAGGTAACACGCAAAACGCAACGCTGCCACTATGCGGCTCACATCGCCGCAGGCCTGCAAGAGAATACGGCACAGCTGTTAAGTGAATGGCGTGACGGCGAAACCCCGTTCGGTGAAACCTTTATCGCCCATGCTGATCAAACACAAGCGCTGAACACCCTCTCTGATCAACTCTTTCTACTGGACGATGAAATCAAAGATCAGAAGCTGGGCTACCCCCTCGCTCTCACCCCAGAGTGCACGCTCAACTGCAGCGATCTAACCGAGTCCCCCATAAGCGCGTCAGCACTGAGCAACATTCACCAAAATTTAATCGGCTTTAAAGCGCTCTTTGTTGGCACCTTCGATCAACCCGCCACACAAAGCGCTGATCAGCTCGGATTTGATTATATTCTCGCAACCAAAAACTTCCCCGATCTTGCCGACTCCATTCTGAGCGATTTAGAGAGCGCCCTCTCCGTGGCAGACCGGTTGGAGCAAGAGCAGAGCCGCGACGGCTCAATGCGCGACCTTGCTCAGATACTCGAAGACCCGGCCGAACATGCGCGCTGCATTAATGTGGCCAACAACCCCAGAGACTTTGCTCCAAACCCAGAAGGCACTGAAAACCACTTACAACTGTGCCAACTTCACGGCTACATCAAACAGGTCACCGATCAATTAAAAGGTGATTTTCTTACCATTGTAAGCTTGGCTTTACCCAAACGTGTGGAGGGTGACAATGACTGACCGATCCGAACGCACTCATGCTGTATGGCTCTTTTTATCCCTGCTGTCATCCACAACGGTCAGTTTGGCCAGCGCCGAGAGCGACAGAACCGAACACCTCTATGTGACCGGCGGTGAAGCCGAGCTGTCCGATATCGCCGGTTCTGCCCACATTATTGACCAGACTCAACTGGAGCAGTTTGAATACACCGACATTCACCAAGTGATCGGCCATGTGCCTGGCGTCTATGTCCGCACTGAAGAGGGTTACGGCCTCAGGCCCAACATCGGCATGCGGGGCGCAGCGGCAGAACGAAGCCAGAAGATCACACTGCTTGAAGATGGTCTCTTAATCGGACCCGCCCCCTACTCTGCACCGGCCGCCTACTACTTTCCAAATGTGGCACGTATGGAAGCGGTAGAGGTGTTTAAAGGCCCGGTTGCCATACAGTATGGCCCCAACACCATCGGAGGTGCCGTCAACCTTGTCACCACCTCAGTGCCCCAGCACGCAACCGAACAGCCGGCCGGAGTCATCAACAGCGCCATCGGCAGCGATCAAACCGGTAAATTGCATGCACATATCGGCCAATCCGGCACATTAGGCCAGTGGCAAGCTGGCTGGCTGCTGGAAGGGCTCCACTACCGCAGTGACGGCTTTAAAACGATCGACAAGGTCCCAGATAAGGAGAGTGGATTTGAGCGTAACGATCTGCGCGTTAAACTGCAGCTGACCACACCGCCGACGGCACCGACCTATCAGCAGTGGACACTTAAACTGGGGTATGCGAATGAGCATGCCAATGAAACCTACCTTGGACTGACCGATGCCGACTTTGATGCGGACCCCTATCGTCGATATGCCGCCAGTCAACTCGACAACATAGAGACCGATCATCATCAAGTTCAACTGCACCACCTTATCGAGCCCTCAGAGGCGCTGCAGATTAAAAGCGCCCTCTATCATCACCGCTTCAGCCGTGACTGGCTCAAATTTGAGGATTTTCACCAAAGCCAAACGGACCCCAATGACCCACTTGCCAATGCGCTCTTCTCCATTAAGGATGTACTGCAAAACCCGCAAGGTATTCTAGAGCAACGCTATTATGAGCTGCTGACCGGTGAACGCAACTCCGACGGTTCAGAGTTGCAGAAACTTGATTTAACCAATAATGCACGCGACTATCGCTCTCAAGGCATTGAGTCGAGAATCACCCACACGCAACCGTTCAAACAGGGCACCTATGAATGGGTCGCAGGCATACGCTTTCACCATGACTGGGTTGAACGGGATCATACGATCAATGCCTACAATATGGTTGAGGGCCTCTTGGTGCATGACGGTATCGAGCGCTCACCCAAATTGGTCAACCGCGGCGAAACCGACGCCTGGGCGCTGTTTTTAAATAACACCTTCACGCTGGATCGCTGGGTGCTTGCCGCAGGCTTACGCGGAGAGTCTATTCGATCCACTTTAACAGAAGATGGCCAAGCGCTGAAACACACTGAATCGATCTTACTGCCCGGTGCTGGCGCACTCTATCATGTCAATGATCAATTTGATCTGCTCTTAGGCGTCTATCGTGGCTTCTCTGCCAACTCACCTGGGTCAGCGCCAGAGATAGAGCCAGAAACCAGCGTCAATTGGGAGTTCGGAGGCCGTTACCGTAACGCTCATCACCACGCCGAAGCGATCCTCTTTTTTAATGACTACCGCAATCTGCTAGGCACATGCCGCGCCAGTGACACCTCATGCAGCGTCAATGAAAACTTTAACGGCGGTGAAGTGGAGATCGCCGGGCTCGAACTGCTCGCCGGAACCACCTTGAATCTGGCCGCATTCCGCATGCCGCTTTCGATCACCTACACCTACACAGAGTCCGCTTTTCAGAGCAGCTTCCAATCCAGCTTCCCACAATGGGGTGATGTCGAACAGGGCGATGAACTGCCTTATCTGCCTGATCATCAACTGAGGGCAGAGATTGGGCTCTCTTCAACGCATTGGGATTGGCTGCTGGCGGCACAATATAACGGTGAGATGCGTGAAGTGGCTGGCAACAGCCACACTTCTGAAGACTACCTCGTCTTCGATCTTGCCACTCACTTTTGGTACAGCAGCGCGCTGCGTTATCAATTTAAGGTGACCAACCTACTGGACGAAACCGCCCTGGTTGCTCGGCGCCCCTTTGGCGCACGCCCCAACCGGCCTCGCAGCTTCGAACTGTCGGTTAAATATCTGTTTGATTAATTGGTGACTGACACGACTTATGCTGGATTCCACGCTCTTGCACCAAATCAGTGGGGCCCTCTGGGCACCACTGCTCTACCCTTTCGACCCCTCCCGCCGTATCTGCCTGCTCTTTCTTATACCAGGTCTGCTGCTGGCTTTCTGGAGCCTTCGCCCAAACGCAGATCAATCACGCTTCACCCGTTTCACTCACATGTTATTGGACCGGCGCCTCTGGCTGAACCGCTCAACGGTGACCGACCTCTACTATCTCTTTCTTAACTCCATACTGAAAGCCACACTGATCACCCCCCTACTGACCTCAAAGCTCACCGTTATTGTCCTTGTCTCCAGCAGCTTACGAGACACCTTAGGTGCAGCCCAGATCGGCAGCTGGTCTAATATGACCGTGATCACCCTCTTCACCTTTACACTCTTTATCGCAGAGGATTTTAGCCGTTTTTTTCAACACTGGCTGATGCACCGCATCCCATATTTATGGCAATATCATCGAGTACATCACAGCGCCACCTCGTTAACACCACTCACACTCTACCGCAGCCACCCGGTCGAAATGGCACTCTCCAGTCTGCGTACATTGGCGGTTATTGGCGGCATGACAGGTCTTTTTGTTTACCTCTTTCCTGGACAGATTACGGCGTGGGAGATTTTGGGCATTGATGCGCTGGGGTTTCTCTTTAATGCTGCAGGCGCCAACCTGCGTCACAGCCCTTTTCCGCTCAACTATGGTCGTTGGAGCGCCTACTTCATCAGCCCCTTAATGCATCAACTGCATCACAGCGCCGACAAAGCCCATCATAACATTAACTTTGGTGTGACGCTGACACTATGGGATCGACTCTGGGGTAGTTATCGACGCCCCCCAAAAGAGACATTAGAGCCAGGTGCACTCAAATTCGGTTTGAGTACACACTGAGCATCATGAGTATCATGAATTACAGGCAGATAATTTGCTCATGCCCCAATGATTGCGCACGACGTAACGCCTCTTCCGCCGTCTTCACAATTTCATCGCACATAAATTGCGGCCTAGGTATCATAGAGGTGACCCCGATGGACGCCGTTAAACGCTCCTCACCCTCAGCATCAAGCGCAATGGCCAGCTTCCGGATATCCTCTTTAATTTTATTGGCCACTTGAAAGCTAGAGTTCAGATCAGTATCAGGGAGCAGAAGCGCAAACTGCCCCTTTTGAACGTGAGCCGCTAAGTCACCCGAGCGACGAGTATAGCCTCGAACCACATCAGCCAGCTGCACACAGATCGACTCTACCGCCTCACCCCCCCCCTCAGTCAGGTGCTCAAAATGATCAATATTAATGCGAAGCAACCCAACCGGTTGACGGCTCCGACCCGAGCGGTTCCACTCCATTTTAATGCCTCTCTCGAAACTCTTTCGATTGGCTAACCCGGTAAGTGAATCCAGCACCACCAAAAATCGAAGACGGCTTTCACTCTCTTCAAGCTGAGAGCGATCAAAGTTCATAAGATTTTTCTTATGCTGAACCAAAAAGTGCTTACGATCTTCGCACTCTTTCAAAAAAATGGTGTACAGCGCCGCCGCAGCAGAACCGGTTAACAGCAGGTTCAAATAGACCCATTGCGTTGAGTCTATACGGTGATAATCGATCCACACCCAATTCATCAATGCGGCCTGAACCAAATACCAGGCGCATGACCACCGCCATGCGAGTTTAGCAATGACAGGCCACCAGAAACCAAACAGCATACCAGAAAAATAGTACGCCCAATGCACCGTCTCAGGGACCACCAAAGCCATACC
>JAYPBG010000199.1:535-2044 GCA_038124075.1 Gammaproteobacteria bacterium | reverse complement strand
CTATGCATGAGGAGAAGACCGAAAAATTATAGAAATAGGGTAATACCGGACTAAACCCCAACATCAAAACGGCAATACAGACCGCCAGTAGGGGAACCCGTATGCGCCACGTCTCCATGGCAGCCTCGGGCAGCAGTACAAAATCTAAAACACCCAGCAGCAGTGTGATGGTCATGCCCACCCAAAGTGCCGCTCTAAACCGACCCACAGCTGCTTGGGCTTGCTGACGAATAAACAGCCCCTCCATCGATTTCGGAAATTCTAAAGCAGCACGAGTCGATAACAGTTTGCTCATACGCTTACCTTTTGCTTTCTTGATTGATCGCGCATCCGATGCTGATGAAACTCCCGACATATTTAATCTTAATTTTTCTACATGTTTCATAAGTTGGGCCTCTTCTTACTAATACCAGATGATTGGTAAATACCAGAAACGTACTAAGGGGTGGGTACGAAGACCCACGCCTAAACAGGCTAAGTGAACGAAAAGTGGCATCTCCACGCCTCTACATCCAACACCCACTGACTAAGCGCCTCAGGCGGCAGGGGAGGACTAAACAGGTAACCCTGCACCTCTCGGCAGCCACCTTGAATCAAAAAATTTAGAAGCGCAACATCTTCAACACCTTCGGCAACGGTATTGAGATGCAATCCATTCGCCAATGTAATAATCGAATTGACAATGGCTTTGCTCGTATCATCCTCCTCGATATTCATTAAAAAAGATCGATCGATCTTTAAGGTATCAATTGGCAGATCACGCAGATAGGAGAGCGATGAGTAGCCCGTTCCAAAGTCGTCGATGGAGATGGTAATGCCCATACTGCGCAGCTCACTGAACAGCTCAGAGACCATGCACTTATTTTCAAGGAAAATACCTTCTGTAATTTCAAGATCCAAGCACTTAGGATCCAATCCACTCTTCGCTATAACGGCTTTAACGGTGTCAATAAAGTCCTTATCCAACTGTAAACTGGAGACATTGACCGACACCTTAAGCTCAGGCATCTCGGAGTGCCACGCCTTCGCTTGTTGACAGGCACTCTCTAGCACCCATTCACCTAAAGGCTTTATAATACCCATCTGTTCACACAGCGGAATAAACTCCATAGGAGAGACAAAACCTCTTGCCGGGCTGTTCCAACGCAATAATGCCTCCACGCCCACAGCCGTCTGGTTCCGAATATCCATTTTGGGTTGATAATAGAGCTCAAACTCTTTCGCTTCGAGGGCATAACGAAGATCTTCCTCCAGTGCCAAGCGATCGGTTGCCGTTTTATTTAAATCGCTCGAATAGAATGTATAGTGGTTTTGCCCACTCAATTTTGCCTGCTCTTGCGCTACGTCTGCATTATCCATCAACTCCGCAGCGCAAGAGCCATTTTCCGGGTAAAGAGCAATACCTGCAGAGATGGACAGCAAGACTGACTTATCTTCCAATGTAAAAGGGAGCGCCAGTGCTGACTGCAATCGAGTCACAACGCGCACAGCATCCACCGAACTCAAGAC
>JAYPBG010000199.1:0-525 GCA_038124075.1 Gammaproteobacteria bacterium | reverse complement strand
AATAATGTGAAAAGTGTCGCCATAGATACGCCCACTGACCACCACCTCCATAGCATGAGCTTTGCTCATCTGAGTGGGTAAAGCACAAGAGATGAAATCACTGCGTCGTAGCGTACGAGAAAGTCGATCCCCGACCAAGGCCAACGCGTTACTCCTCTGCAGTCCACCAAAAGAGGTGTGTACGCGAGAGAACTGGTCGATACCTATGGATAAGACCGCCATGACTTTATTGTAACGTCGACAATGCTCAACGATATAGTGCAGATGCTGTTTCAGAAACTCATGATTTGGCAGACCGGTCAAATTATCATAGAGCGAGAGACTAACAATCATATCTTGATCTCGCTTACGCTCCGTAATATTCTGAACAACACCCAACAGTTTGACCTGACGTCCAAACTTGACCGGAGTCACACTCTGATGTACCACATAAATTGTTTGATCACGAGCAATCACTCTATGCTCTATCTCAAACGGCGTGAAGCCATTGGAAGCCTGAGTAAGCTGCTCCGCTACCTCATCGAC